>CAIPGJ010000934.1 GCA_903864555.1 uncultured Pseudomonadota bacterium
GAAAACCGTTGCCGGCATACTCATCCCCGGTGACCAGCGCAAGGTGTCGGTCCTGCCGCCGCCGGATTGGCCCGTCGTCAATGTCGACCCGGACAAGTTCCAGCAGGCCCTGACCAACGTCATCAGCAATGCCTACAAGTACTCCCCTGACGGTGGCGAAATTTCATTGCGGGTGCTGTCGGTGGATTCACAGATCATGCTGGAGGTTGAAGACCACGGTATAGGCATGACGCCGGCACAACTCAGGCGTGCCTTCGAGCGGTTCTACAGGGCCGATACCACCGGAAACATTCCCGGGACGGGGCTGGGCTTGTCACTGGTCAAGGAAATCATGGAACTGCATGGCGGAAGTTGCCGGATTGTGAGCGAGCCCGGCCAGAAAACAGTAGTGAGCCTGATCCTCCCCGCAGCCGGCTTGACAAGTCAGACGGGTCATTCAGCCACGGCCATGGATGAGGGCATCGGGTCCTGACCCCGCTTCGCTTGGGTGCCGCCTGCCGATCAAGGCAAGCCCTGCCTCCTTGCAAGAATGCACGCGTAGCCCCTCAAGGCTTTCCGGCCTTCTTATAATCGGATATCAAACGCCATAACCGGATCAAAACTTTGACCTCAGCGCCCAGTTCAATGCCTCGCATCGCCCCCCTAGCCCTGGCCAACCTGATCAATGCCGGCGACGAATTGGCCATCCTCGACGTGCGCGAGGAAGGCGTGTATTCGAAGAGCCACCTTTTCTACGCCGCCTCCCTGCCGCTGTCGCGCCTGGAGTTGCGCGTGCGCAAGGAAGTGCCGCGCCTCGATACGCCCATCGTGCTGGTCGCCGACGACCCGCAGGATGTGGCAACGGCCGCCGCCCGTCTGCGCAAGGGCGGCTACACGAAGGTCTCCGCGCTCGACGGCGGCAATGCCGCCTGGAAGGCAGCCGGCCTGCGCCTGTTCTCCGGCGTGTTCGTGCCGAGCAAGGCCTTCGGTGAACTGGTGGAACATGCCAATGACACGCCGCGCCTGAAGCCCAGGGATGCCGAAGCGGTGATGCGCTCGGGCGAAAGCCGGCTGTATGTGGACAGCCGCCCGATGAGCGAATTCCGGAACATGAGCCTGCCGGGCGCCTTCGACTGCCCCGGTGCGGAACTGGTGCTGCGCGCACCCGCTGCGGCACAGGATCGGCCCATCCTGGTCAACTGCGCCGGGCGCACGCGCAGCATCATCGGCGCGCAGTCACTCATCAATGCCGGCATCCCGAACAAGGTGTATGCGCTGGAGAACGGCACCATGGGCTGGCACCTGAACGGCTTCGAGCTGCGCCACGGCGTCGAGGCGCTGCTGCCCATGCCGGCGCAGGAGGACATTGCCACGGCGCGCCAGCGCGCGCGGGCACTGGCCGAGAAGCTGGGCGTGCGCTTCATCGACAAGCCCACCCTCGCCACGCTGCGGGCGGACACCACGCGCACCACCTACTGCTTCGACGTGCGCCTGCCCGAGGATTACGCCGCCGGCCACCTGCCCGGCTTTGTCAGCGCCCCCGGTGGCCAGTTGGTGCAGGCCACCGATGTCTTCGCCCCGGTGAGGAATGCCCGCATCGTGCTGTTCGATGTGCACGGCGTGCAGGCGCCGATGACCGCACACTGGTTGCGCCAGATGGGCTGGGAAGTGCAGGTACTGGCAGCCGCCTTCAACGGCACGGCGCTGGAGGAAGGCAATCCCCTGCCCGTGCTTTATCCCCCGGAAAAGACCACCGCTGTCGATGGCACTGAACTGGCCGCCCTGATGCACCACAGCCAGACCCTGCTCATCGACGTCGATGACAGCCGTGCCTATCGCCGCAGCCACCTGCGCGGGGCGCGCTTCCTCACGCGCTCGCGCGTGCCGGAACTGGCCCGGGGCGAATATGCCGGCAAGACCGTCGTGTTCACTTCGCGTGATGGCCTGCTGGCGCAGTACGCTGCCGCCGATGCCGCCGCGCTGGGGCTGCGCGCCGCGCATGTAAAGGGTGGCACCGCTGCAGCGGCGGCCATGGCCGGCCTGTCCGGTGAGCCGGAGTTCCTCTGCGACACCGACGACGCCTGGTACAAGCCTTACGAACTGGCCGCCAGCCTGGCCGAACAGGAGCAGGCCATGCGTGACTACATAACCTGGGAGACCGGCCTCATCGACCAGCTCGACAACGAACCGGGCGTGCGCTTCCAGGTCCACCTGGCACGCCAGGCATGAAGCCGATCCAGCGGCGCAGGCCAGCCCCGAAAAAGCGCAGCGCGCAGACCGCCCTCATCCACGCCGGGGCGCCCACCCACGAGATCGCCGGCACGGTGGTGCCGCCGGTGTACCGATTCACCACCGTCACCTACGACAGCGTCGCCGATTACGAAGCCTCGCACCACGACCGCTTCGACCGCCTGCTCTACGGGCGGCTGGGTTCCCCCACCACCTGGGCGCTGGAAGACGCCCTGTGCGAGCTGGAAGGCGGCGCCGGTTGCGTGCTCACGCCATCGGGTCTCTCGGCTATCTGCACGGCGCTGACCGGCACCTTGTCCATGGGCGACCA
>CAIPGJ010000935.1 GCA_903864555.1 uncultured Pseudomonadota bacterium
CCAATGCCATGACCGCCAGCGTGGCGATCGACAGCAATGCCGGCTTCGATCCGATCCGTGACTTCACGGGTGTCGGCCCGATGATCCGCGGGCCCTGGCTGATGGTGGTGGGCAACAACCAGCGCATCAAGACGGTGGCGGAATTCATCGCCCGCGCCAAGGCGCGTCCCGAGGAAATGTCCTATGCCTCCGGCGGCGAGGGCGGTGGCAGCCATCTGGCGGGCTCTGCATTCCTGCATCGCGCCGGGCTCAACATCCTGCACGTGCCCTACAAGGGAAATGGCCCGGCACGCGCCGACGTGATTGCCAATCGCGTGACCATGACCTTTGCCGCCGGTGGCGCCGCCGACGCCCGCTCCGGCGTGCTGACGCCGCTGGGCTTCAGTGCCGCGGCGCGGCTGGCCGCATTCCCGGACATTCCGACCATTGCCGAACAGGGCCTGCCGAATTACAGTGATTACGTCTGGTTCGCCCTGTTCGCCCCGGCGAAAACGCCGAGGGATGCGATCATGCGCCTGTCCGATGCCATGCAGCGCTCCACCCGTGAATTCCGCGAGCGGATCGAAAAGGATGGCAATGAACTCACCCCGATGTCGCCGGACGAGTTCAATGAATTCGTCAAGCGCGAAACCGTCGAAATGGGCAAACTGATCGCCCAGATGGGCTTGAAGAAGAAAGACTAGCAGCCTGGAAGGGGGCGTACTGTTCCCCGTCGACAGTTGCCCGCCATAACGCGGTAACACCCGCTGAATTGCAAGACTGAAACACTTACAAACATTCAAAGGACCAAGGATATGCCCCGTAAAGAGCCTGGATACGCCGAGCGAGCGCAGATGGCTGCCAAGGCGAAGCAAGCCCTGCTGGAAAAGACGCGCGCCACCAGCCAGGCGAATGCAGCCCAGGTTGCCGAGCGGGAAGCCGCGCGCATCGAACTGGACAAGGCCCGCCAGATCCGCATCGCCGAGCGCAAGGCTGCGAACAAGCTGGCCGCGGAACGCCTGGCTGCGGAAAAAGCACTAGAGGCAGCTCGCAAGGCCCAGGCCGCCCGCGAGGAAGCCGAGCGCAAGGAAACCGAGCGCCTTGCCAAACTGGAAGCCGAGGCCGCCCTGCTGAAGGAGCAGAAGGCCTTGCGCGATGCCAAGTACGCCGCGCGCAAGTCACGCCAGAAGTAAGCCTGCCCGGGGGGCGATTGTTGACCCATCGGCAATGCTGATTCAACGAAACGTCCCGGTTGCGCCCGGCCAGCCGTCCTAGAATGAATAAAAAATCATTCGTATCCCAAAGGAGGCGGCGCGCATGAAATTCGGACTGTTTGGCGGCGGCAGGGTAGGCAAGCTCGATCCCCTGGGCGACAGCTACGGCTATCGCGATTTCATCCAGTACATCTGCGATGCGGAGCAGATGGGATTTGAAAGCGCCTTCGTGGTGGAGCACCATTTCACCGGCGTCGGGCAGCTCTCCGCGTCGCTTAGCCTGCTGTCCTATGTGGCTGCGCGCACCAGTCGCATCCGCCTGGGTACGGCGGTGCTGGTGCTGCCCTGGCACAACCCGGTGCTGCTGGCCGAGCAGATCATGACGCTGGATGTGCTCTCCGAAGGTCGCTATGACCTGGGACTGGGGCGTGGCTACCGCAAGGCCGAGTACGACCAGTTCTGCATTCCCATGGACGAAGGCCAGGACCGCTACACCGAATGCCTGGAACTGATGCTGAAGTCCTTCACCAGCCGCGAGCGCTTCTCCCATCACGGCAAGTACTGGCATTTCGAGAACATCCTGGTCGAGCCGGGCCCGGTGCAACTGCCGCATCCGCCGATCTGGATGGCGGCCGGCCGGCCCGAGGGCATCGCCTTCGTCGGCCGCAGCAACTACAACCTGCTGGTCGACCATATCGGCAATATCGAGGAGACGGTGGAGCGGGTGCGCATCTACACCGATGCCCAGGCTTCTGCCGGCCTGAAGCGCGATGCCGGCCGGATCGGCGTGGCCCGTCAGCTCAACATCGTCAACACCCCCGAGGAGCGGCGTGCCGCCTATGCCCGCCGCCGCGAGAATCTCACCAATGTTCGAGAACTGGCCAAGAAGCCTGAAGGCTATGCCCCGGACAAGCTCGATGACGCCCAGATCGCCGCCGACAATGCCGCGCTGATCGGTTCGCCGGCGGAGATCATCGACCGGCTGCAGCAACTGGCCGATGGCGGCGTGGAGTCTGTGCTGCTCACCCCGGCCAGCACCACGCGCAAGACGCTCGATGCCTTCGCCAACAAGGTGATGCCCTACATCAAGCCGGCATCGTCTGCGCGCGCCACTTCGCTTCAGGCGACGGGCTGAGGGCGCGCTGGCGCCGTGGCTGCCAAGCGACGAGGCCCGGGCCGGCATTGCGCTTCAGGTTGCACAGGTATGATGCACAGGCAAAGACCGTGGCAGGGCGCCAGCCCCAGCCGTGGCAGCCCCCGGGAGACAACCGGGACTGCAAGACACCAAGGAGGAGCCAGCATGACAGAGCAGCGCCGTGTCATCGGTGACGGCCGGCCATCGGCCGGGTCGCTATCCAGTGCGTCACCCGGTTCGCGACTCAGGTCACGAATCAGCCCGACCATCCGATGGGCACACAGGCGGACGGCAGCCGTCTGCCTGGCCCTGCTGTCCTGCCCCTGGATCATGGAGGGCGCCCGGGCGCAATCGGCCGCTGCCTATCCATTGAAACCGATACGCATCATCGTTCCAGTCCAGGCCGGCGCGCCCAGCGATGTCATCGCGCGCATGATCGGGCCCAAGCTCACCGAGACCTGGCGCCAGCCGGTGATCGCCGAGAACCGGGTCGGCGCCACCGGCCTGCTGGCTGCGGAGGCCATGTACAAGTCCCCGGCCGACGGGCACACCATGATCGTCATGACGCTGACCCAGCTGATCAGCACGCTGGTCTACCAGAAGTACATGCTGGCCAGCGAATTCGCCGCGGTGAG
>CAIPGJ010000936.1 GCA_903864555.1 uncultured Pseudomonadota bacterium
ACTGCGGGTCCATGCCTCGACCAGATTCATGAGCTGGTCCCAGTTCGCCTCCAGTGCCCGTGCCCCGCTGAACCGCTCATCATCCACCCATTCCGGATGCCCAACGCAGGCGCACAGGTCACGGAAATTCTTGGGGCTGCTCGGAGCAATGACGATGAAGGCATCCCTGGTCTTGAGCGGACGGTACAGACGCCCGTGCGTGCCAAGGGGATGTTGTGCCTCCTGCGCCTCGTGCACCATGACGTTGAACATGCCATCGAGCAGCGACACATCGATGTACTGGCCCTTGCCCAAGCGGGCACGGCGGTATAACGCACCCTGTATGGCGGCAAAGGCCGACAGGCCACCCAGCACATCACCAATGAAAATGCCGGTTTTGGCCGGCACTTCGGCATGCTGGTAGGCCATCTGTGCAACATCGAACCCGCTGGAGGCCTGCACGATGGCTGCATAGGCGGCGCGCTGCGACCATGGCCCCTCCTGTCCGAATCCGGAAATGGAGCAATAAACGATGCCTGGATTAATCGCCGATACGGCCTCATAACCGACACCCAGTTTGTCAGCCACGCCGGGACGCCAGTTTTCGACAATGACATCGGCTACCCGAGCGAGGTCCAGTGCCGCCTTGCGCCCGGCATCCGACTTGAGATCAAGCAGCATGCTTTTCTTGCCCGCATTCAGGTGCCCGAAAACCGTGCTGTAGCCATCCCGAAGTGGACGGCGAGCGCGGCCCAGTTGATCCCCGGTGAGCGGTTCGATCTTGATGACCTCGGCGCCCATGTCGGCCAGTAATCGCGTGCCATAAGGTCCGGATAGAAACATAGTGAAGTCCAGGACCCGGACGCCATCCAGAGGACCCGGTGCCAACTTCCCTTGCGCGGAAGTGGCTTCATCTGATGATTTCTGGATGAGCATTGTTCAGTCCCCTTATTCCCATGAACCTGCGCAGTGTCGAATGCAATGCGGGTCGGCGCTTTTTTATCATTTATCCGAGCGGTGGGACTGTTTGGCAAGGCAAGCTAGCCGCCGCGGGGTTGTCGACCAAGACCTGTTGTGCGGCGTGTGGAGCGGGTAGAGAGGATCGAACTCTCGTCTAAAGCTTGGGAAGCTTTCGTTCTACCATTGAACTACACCCGCGATCAGCGTTGATTATAGTGGGTTTTTCGAAGGTCTAAAATGCTCTCTTAACCTGGCACATTGCGCGCATGGGGGTGGGGCATGGCTATCTCCCTGGTGTGATGGCTGTGATATCGAACCGATGCCCGCCTGTTACCCTGCTCTGAGCAGAGCGTCGATGCACGGTTGACCACATCAGGGTGCGCAGATAGAGTCCGGCGCGGGCGGAAGTCGTTTGCATTTCCGGTTCGCTTTGCAGTATTGATCGGATAAGGCAGCAGCATGGAGCACGGGCAGGCGAGCAAGACGGCGATGCGGGTGGCGATGCGTCGCGCGGCACACCAGATGATCGATCGCCCGTTGGTCCTTGATGACGCGTCGGCGGTGAAGATCGTGGCACCACTGCTGGCCTTGGGCGGACACAATTACGAGATCAAGCGATCCAAGCATGCCGTATCGAAGGCGTTCCGCTCCTACATGGTCGGGCGCAGCCGGTATTCCGAGGATGAACTGGCGCGGACAGTCGAGTGCGGTGTGCGGCAGTACGTGGTGCTCGGCGCAGGACTGGATACCTTTGGTTGCCGCAATGCGCACCCGGATCTGCAGGTGTATGAGGTTGACTTCCCTGCAACACAGCAGTGGAAGCGGGACTTGCTGCAGCGGGCCGGCATTGCCGTCCCAGCCAACCTGCATTTCGTGCCGGTGGATTTCGACAGCATGGATTTGCCGGATGCCTTGGGTGCGGCCGGCTTCGACCGGAACCGGCCGGCATTCTTCAGTTGGCTCGGTGTGACGATGTATCTGACACTGGGCGGATTCCGCCGGATCATGGCGGCTATCGGCAGCGGTCCGGGCGGCAGCGCGGTGAGCTTTGATTTCCTGATGCCGCGCGAAGCGCTTCCTGCATGCGAACAAATCACCCTGGATGGTCTGGCGAAGCGCGTCGCTGCGGCAGGGGAGCCGTTGACGCTTTTACTGGCCGAAGAAGCGATCGCCCGGGAATGCAGGCAGGCGGGGTTTGAACGCTGGGAGTTTCTCGATGCCGCGGCGCTGAACCGGCGGTATTTTGCAGGACGGACGGATGGCCTGGGCTTGGTGCCCGGCGCGGCACGACTGGCCACTGCCTGGAAGTGAGCATGCAATCAGTATCTATTGCCCATTCACACTGTCGGTTAGTTCAAACTGATAATTCATTCAGACTGTTGTTTCTAAAAGATGGCCTGCCGGGAAAATTGTAGCCACT
>CAIPGJ010000937.1 GCA_903864555.1 uncultured Pseudomonadota bacterium
AACACCCGGCTGCGTTCGCTTCGCACGCGAGCCTGTTCCAGCAGCATCAACACGCTGGCGCCGATCAGGCCGTAAAGCGCAGGAGCCACCCAGCCCAGCCACACGTTGCCGCTGCTCAGCAGCTGCATGTGCACCACCAGGGCCAGCACTGGCAGGGCCACACCGGCTACAGGCAGGCCCGCGCTGGCGAAACGCTCGCGGTAGGTGGCCAGCAGGAACAGCACGCCGGCGAACAGCAGACACAGCAGGCCCAGCAACAGGGGCGCGGCGCGGGGCGTAAAGGGGACGTTGGCATCGAGCAGGCTGCCGAGCATGCGGGCCTGCAGTTCCACACCGGGGGCGGCGCCGTTGTAAGGCGTGGGCACGATGTCGCCGATGCCGAAGGCGGTGGCGCCAATCAACACCCAGGCATTTTCGAGCAAAGCCAGATCGGCCGTGCCATTCATGACATCGGCAGCCGACACGGCGCGGTGGGCTTCCGGCGCGTTGCGGTAAGAGATGCGCAGATTGCCTTCAGCATCCAGCGGAATGCGCAGGCCCGGGTAAGCATCCAACTCCATCAGCTGGGCCGGCCCGAACAGGGAGGTGCCTTCTTCTATAGTGGCGCCCCACACCGGGGTGTTGATGGCCTGCAGGAAAGCGCTAATGGTGAGTGCCGGGTAGGCGTTGCCATCCAGACAGATGACGGCCGGCACTTTGCGAATGGCACCATCCCCCGAGACGATGGGGGTGATGTGGCCCTTGGGAATGGCGTTGAAGGCCGGGGTGTTGCCAACGAAGCTGGAAGACGAGGCCAGCTCGGCATTGCAGGCGATGCCTGCCAGCGGGTGCGTCATCTCGCCGGCCCGCACAACCTGCTCGGACTGCAGCACCGGCACCTGGGCCAGCACCGCGCCGGGCGCCGCCTGCAATGCGGCCAGTAGCTGCGCGTCGCCCTCGCGGGCTTCCGGGTACACGATGTCATGCAGCTGCAATTGCACACCGGCCTGGTTCAAGGCAGTGACCAGGCGCGCCATGGTGTCGCGCGTCCAGGGCCAGGGGCCTTCCTGCGCGACGCTCTTCTCGTCGATGGCTACGATGGTGATGCGCTCTTCCGCGGTATACTCGGCATTCAGGGTCCAGCCCAGTGCGCCGACGCTTTCCTCTACTGTAGCGACACTGGACGCAAATAGACTCACCAGCCCCGCCGTCAGAACGCCCGCCGCTGCCAGGAGCAGCAGACGCGCATTCACCGGCACCAGACGCAACAGGTAAGTCAGGGGGCGGTGCAACAGCGGTGGATGGGAGACGTTTTGAGTCATTACTGCGCATTCCAGAGCGTCAGGCCCTGCACGCTGTTGCCCGCGCCCAGTTGCTTCTCGAAGAAGTAGGCGGCTTCAGAGCCGCTAAGGCTGACCGCCCCCGCCATCTTCTGCATGTCGGTGTTGTCGTAGAAATAGCCAGAATCGAAGATCTGGCCCGCGGCCGTGAAATCGACTGCGCCGGTGGCGGCGTGGCTCAGGCCCAGCTGGGTGGCAAAGCTGCGCTTGTTGAAATCGATGTTCAGTACGCCGCTGTTGACCTGCATGGCGACGACGCCGGTATCGGAATGGTAGAAGGCCTGCGCGCTGTCCAGCGCGAAACTGACCACCGCCTTTTCGGGCTTGATCTGGGTGCTGCCCTTGCCATCGCGGAACAGGCCGTAGGTGGTGTTGCCCACGGTGATGTCGCGGCCGGTGCTGGCCTGCGCGTAGCTCAGTGTCAGGCGCTCCGCAGCGCCCATGCCATCGCGTCCACTCCAGCGGCCCCAGACCAGGTTTCTGCTGGTGGCGACGGCCGGGGTTAAGTCAGGCACCACGACGGGCGCAGAGGGCTGCGTTGGGCGTACCGGCGGGGGCGCAATGCTCACCGCTGTGCTGGTGGCTTCCTGCGTGACACGGCTGGAGGTGACGGTTTCCAGATAGACTTCCTTGGCCGCGCTGCCTTCGGCGCGGGCATCGGTATCGGCTGCGGCCACTTCTTCACGACTCAGCGGGCCGGGCTCAGTGGCGGCGAGCAGCAGGCGCGGCAGTGGCGCGGCGCCATCCACCACCACCATCTGCAGGGAATTCTGCGACAGCTCGACCGCATTGACGGAGCAGGGGCCGAAATTGTCGACCAGGCAGTCGCTGGAGAACGGCGCCATCACGATGACCCCCTCGTTGACCAGGGCGCGCACCGAACCGGCGGAAGCACTGACCACGAAGTCTGTGCCACGCACGCCGATGGCGGCGATGGGCGTGTTCAGGCGGAAGCGCTCGCGAGCGGCATGGGCCCCTTCGCCGGATATGGCGCGGGTGATGCCTTCGATGAGGTTCAGCTTGATGGAAGATTCCGCAGGGTTCTGGCTGTTGAAGTCGTAACGCTGGATTTCGAGAAGGCTGTCGGGGCGGACGCTGACTAGGGCGTCGTCAACGAAGCGGATGTGCACGTGGCCATTGGACTCCGTCATAATCTTGTCACTGACCTTGATCACCGAGCCGGCGCGCAGCAGCTGGCGGGAGTCGTCAGCCGCCTGCAGCCACGCCTTGCCCAGCACCATGCTGACGGCGCCAACCTCGGCATTGCCCTGCGCCTGCGCATTTGCGGCAGCTATGCCGAGCACGAGCGTCAGGAGCATGTTCTTGAGCGATGCGTTCATGATGAATTCCTCCACTTAGGGAGACTGGCCAGACTCGAGACGGAACTGGCACTGATATTTCTAAAACCAAGATACTCTAGGCCAATTGATTTCCGGGTGATTACGGTCACACCAGTTCCAAATACTCGCGCTTGCTATTCATTTTCGAGCACTTATAATGCCCGGGCAATGCCGCCACCCGCACCAGTGC
>CAIPGJ010000938.1 GCA_903864555.1 uncultured Pseudomonadota bacterium
CTCAAACTCGAGGAATAGGCAGGCAACATGACAGACAAGCAGTCCACTCCGCGCGCCCTTCAGGGCATACGCGTGCTCGACATGGGGCGGGTGCTGGCAGCCCCCTGGGCCTCACAGGTGATGGGCGACCTCGGGGCCGACGTGATCAAGATCGAGCGGCCCGGCCCGGGCGACGAATCGCGGCAGTATGGCCCGGTCTATATCAAGGATGCCGAGGGGCGCAAGACGCCTGAATCGGCGCTGTACATCTCGGCCAACCGCAACAAGCGCTCCATCACCCTCAACATCGCCGACCCGCGCGCCCAGCAGATCATCCGCGACCTCGTGCGCACCTGCGATGTGGTGATCGAGAACTTCAAGGTCGGCGCGCTGAAGAAATACGGCCTGGACTACGAGAGCATGAAGGCGGTCAATCCGCGCCTCATCTACTGTTCCATCACCGGCTACGGCCAGAGCGGCCCCTATTCCGACCGCCCGGGCTACGATGCCGTGTTCCAGGCCGAGGGCGGATTGATGAGCGTCACCGGCGCGCGGGATGGCGAACCCGGCGCCGGGCCCACCAAGGTCGGCCCCAGCATTGTCGATGTGCTCACCGGCTACAACGCCGTGATCGGCATCATGGCGGCGCTGCGCCATCGTGAAGCCTCCGGCGAAGGCCAGTACATCGACCTCGCACTACTCGACACCGTGGTGGCCAGCATGTCCAGCCTGCCCTCCCAATACCTGATTGAAGGCTATGTGCAGCCGCGCCAGGGCGATGAGGGCAATGGCGGCGGCCCCTCGCAGCTGGTCGATTGCGAGGATGGCAAGATCTATATCTCCTGCGGCAACAACGGCCATTTCGAACGTGTCTGCAAGCTGCTCGGGCACCCGGACCTGCCCAAGGATCCGCGCTACGTCAGCACCCCCATGCGCAGCCAGAACCGCAAGGAACTGCGCAAACTGATGTTCGAGCTGTACGCCCCGTGGAAGCAGCGCAAGAAGGCCGATGTGCTGAAGGAGCTGCGCGCCATCAACGTGCCCAGCGGCGCGGTCAACAACCTGGGCGAGGTGTTTGCCGACCCGCAGATCCTGCATCGCGGCGTTGCCGTGACCATGCCCCACCCGATTGCCGGTGAAGTGAAGGTGGTGGCCAATCCGCTGCGCATGTCAGTGACACCGACCATCTACGATCGGCCGCCCCCCCTCAAGGGCCAGCACACCGACGAGGTACTCAGCGAAATGCTGGGGCTGGACGAGGCGGCGATTGCATCACTGCGCAAGGACGGGGTGATCTGAGCGCCACTCCCATCCCTCAACCGGTTTCAGCACCTAGAACCTGTTTCATAATGAGCCACGAGTACGTTGCTCATTATGAAACAGGTTCTTAAGGAGACAAGACATGAGCACCACGAACGCGGATCACAGCACGCTTGAATATTGCACCGTGCAGGACGAAGGACACCTGCGCATCGTCACCCTCAACCGGCCGTCGGTCATGAATGCGCTGACCAGCCAGGCCAGCCATGAACTGGCCGCAGTCTGGGACGAATTCGCCACGCAGGATGACCTGTGGGTGGCCATCGTCACCGGGGCCGGCGACAAGGCCTTCTGTGCCGGCAATGACCTGAAGGCGCAGGCGGCCGGCAAGCGGGGCCCCATGCCTGCCACCGGGTTTGCCGGCCTGACCCACCGCTTCGACCTGTTCAAGCCGGTGATTGCAGCCGTGAACGGCTTCGCCATGGGGGGGGGCTTCGAACTGGCCATGGCCTGCGACATCATCATCGCCGCGGACAGCGCCAGGTTCGGCTTG
This sequence comes from uncultured Pseudomonadota bacterium, assembly GCA_903864555.1. Next base: position 1,793 of record CAIPGJ010000938.1, read on the forward strand.
CCGGAGCCGCGTGTCGGCCTGATTGCCGGTGCCGGCGGGGTGCACCGGTTGCCGAGGATGATTCCGCAGAAACACGCCATGGGCATGATCCTCACCGGCCGTCAGGTGCCGGCCCAGGAGGCCTTTGCGCTGGGCATCATCAACGAAGTGGTTCCCGCAGGCCAGGCGCTGGCGGGCGCGCGACGCTGGGCGGCGCAGATCCTCGAATGCTCGCCGCTGGCCATCCGAGCC
>CAIPGJ010000939.1 GCA_903864555.1 uncultured Pseudomonadota bacterium
CCAGTGGGAGATCATGACCAACGGCTTCAAGGCCTTTGCCAGCTGCCGCGCCACGCATGCCTCGACGCAGACGGCGCGCTCGCTCGCCGAACAGGTGGCCGGGCGCAAGGTGACGCGCGTGGAGGCGAGGGTGCATCCGAATGCCCTGGTCACCGCCGGCAAGACCAACCCGCGCACTGCGCTGGAAGGCAAGTTCAGCGTGCCCTTCTGCATTTCCATGGGTCTGCGCGGTTATGCCGTGGTGGCCTCGGACTTCAAGGATGACCTCATGAAGGACAAGTCCGTCACCGACATCGTGCCGGTGGTGAAGATGACACCGGTGGAGGGCCAGGCGGCCCATTCGGCCTCCATGGATGTGTATCTGGAAGACGGCACCAAGCTGCATGCCGAGACGGCCATCGTCCGCGGTCATCCGGACAATCCCCTGAGCTGGGATGACCTGCATGCCAAGTTCTCCGGCCTGGTCGTGCCGGTGGTGGGCAAGGCGCGCTGCGAGCAGTTGTGGCAGGCCGCGCGCAACTTCGGCGCGCCGGGTTCGATGCAGACGCTGGGGGCCTTGCTCGAAGGCCCGCTCTGAACGCCAGATAAAGGTAGCAAACAGCCATGCCGATCCTACGCATCAAGGACATCGATCTCCATTACGAGATCACCGATTTCACCGATCCGTGGAAGCAGGCGGAAACGGTGCTGCTGCACCACGGTTTCGCCCGCAACCTGAAGCTCTGGTACCCCTGGGTGCCACTGCTGTGCCGGCACTTTCGTGTCATCACCCTGGATTCGCGCGGCTGCGGGGACAGCACCATCCCGCCGGAGGACCACCACTGGCGGCTGGAGGAACTGGGCGACGATGCCGTGGGCCTGCTCGATGCATTGGGCGTCGAGCGCGTGCACTGGGGCGCGGAGGCCTCGGGCGGCATCGTCGGGCTGGACGTGGCAAAGCGACATCCCTCGCGGATTGCCTCGCTGACCCTGTGCAATACGCCGATCAAGTTGCCGCAGTCCACCAATGACGCCTTCAATGCCGACGAGGTGATGAAGCTGGGCGTGGGCCACTGGGCGCGCGCCACGGCGCCGCGGCGCTTCGACCTGGACAAACTGGCCCCGGGTTTTCTCGACTGGTCCTGCGCCCAGCATGACCGCACTCTGCCGCGCGTGGCGGTGGCCGTGCACCACATGCTTGAAGGCGCCGACAGCTGGGCCATGCTGCCGGACATCGTCCAGCCGGTGCTGATCCTGGCCGGGGAGGGCAGCAAGATCGCCACGCTCGATCAGGTGAAGCAGATGGCCGAGCGCCTGCCGAAGTCGAAACTGGTGGTGTTCAAGGGCTACGGCCAGGGCATCGCCTTTTCCAATGCCGATGCCTGCGCCACGGAGATGAGAAAATTCATTCTGGATGGCTGTGCCACGGGATGAAAATCGTGCTCCCCGGCTGACCGGGACGCGCTGTCATCTGCCCTATCTTCCCTGAAAGGAAACCCTGATGTACCCCTCAGACGCAATCCTGCTCCGGTGCAATGGCCTGAAACCCGACGCCGCCCTGCCGTCGCTGGGTGAGCTGACCGGCATCGCCGGCGCCTACGCGCTGCGTGTGAACCGCGAGAAGGACACCGGCGAGGTCTATGTCTGGCTGGACCTGGCCGGTCGACGGGAGGTTTCCGCTGAACTGGTGGGCCAACTGGAGGCCGCCGCGCGCCGGCTGCTGCCGGGTGCCACGCTCGATGCGGTGCCGCTGAAGCGCATGCAGTACATCGAAGGCGCCAGCTCCGGCCAGCCCATCGGCATCTTCTATATGGTGGAGATGGAATATCCACCCGAGGCGCTGCCGCAGATGACGCACTGGTACCACTTCGAGCACCTGCCGGGCCTGTGCTCGGTGAAAGGCAATGTGCGTTCCACCCGCTATCTGAGCGAGGCTGGGCGTTCCTTCGCCTGTTACGATCTCGTTTCCGAAGACGTTCCGCAGACCGCGGAATGGAGCCAATGGCGCGAATCGGCGCTCACCGTCAGCGTCCGTCCGTTCTACCGCAACATGAAGCGCGGCATGTATCGCGCAACCAAGATTTAACAGGGGAGTGTCACTCATGCAATTGAAGACCGAAAAAATCATCGCCACCGTCGAAGGCGGCATTGGCTGGATCACGTTCAACAACCCGGAGCGGCGCAATGCCATCTCCATCGAGATGTGGGAAGGCGTGGGCGATGCCCTGGAAGCCTTCCAGGCCGATGCGGCCGTGCGTCTGGTGGTGTTGAAGGGCGCCGGCGGCAAGGCCTTTGTATCGGGTGCCGACATCTCCCAGTTCGCCAAGGTGCGTGACAACGCCGAGCAGGCCAAGGAATACGCCCGCATCACCGACCGCGGCCGCAAGTGGCTGGTCGATTTCAACAAGCCGCTGATCGCCATGATCCAGGGCGCCTGCATCGGCGGGGGTCTCGCCATCGCGCTGAGCGCCGACATCCGCTTTGCCGCCAAGGGCTCGCGCATGGGCATCCCGGCGGCCAAGCTGGGCCTGGGCTATGCCTACGACGGCCTCGCCAACCTGGCACGGCTGGTTGGTCCCTCCAACGCCAAGGACATCATGTTCACCGGGCGCTTCCTCGATACTGCTGAAGCGCTGCGCATCGGCCTGATCAACTTCGAAACCGAAGAAGCCGACCTTGAGCAGAAGGTGCGTGACTACGCCGCCATCATCGCCGGCAATGCACCGCTCACCATCCGCGCCGCCAAGGCCACGGTGCAGGCCTACGAGGACTACTCCGATGCCATGGTGACCCCGCAGGTCAATGCCTTGATCGACGCCTGCTTCAACAGCGAGGACTACAAGGAAGGCCGCGCCGCCTTCGGCGAAAAGCGCAAGCCCCAGTTCAAGGGCCGCTGATCGACGCTGCCAGCGATTGGTGCTGACGACAAAGGGCCGGGAAACCGGCCCTTTGTTATTGGTGATCCGGGGACGCTGCTGGTTGACCCCCTTGGCAAAGGGGGCCGACGCGACGCAGTCGCGCGGGGGGATTTTGGCCAACGAGACTCATGCCCGACTGGTTCAGATCGTGCCGGTATGCCCGATCATGCTTGAAGCCTGGCAGGCAGGTCTGGCTGTGTGGACTGACCAGCACGGTTGTTGAAAATCCCCCCGCTCGTTCGCTGCGCTCACGAGTCGGCCCCCTTTGACAAGGTTCTTCACCGATTTGCGGGGAGCGCATTATTTCTCCCAAGCCGACAATCGGGCGAGCTTTGCCCC
>CAIPGJ010000940.1 GCA_903864555.1 uncultured Pseudomonadota bacterium
GCGCTGGGCGGGCAACGCTCGCCGCAGATGCCCGATCTGCCCACTGTGGCCGAACAGGGTTTTCCACCTTACGACTATACCGGCTGGATCGGCTTCCTCGGCGCAGGTGGCACGCCGCCTTCGATTGCCAACCGCTTGAGTGAGGCGTTCAGCAAGGCCGTGCACAGTCCCGAAATCGTGGCGGAGTTGGCGAAACAGGGCAGCGAGCCTGTGGGGAGCACGCCAGCACAATTTACCCAGCTCATCACCACCGAGCTTGCACGCTGGCAGAAGGTGGTGGATGAGGCAGGGCTGAAGCTGGAAGAGTAAGCGGTCAGTCAGGATGCAAGCCTCGCTTTGGTAAGGTCATGGATTATGGAAGTCTCAACAAGCGGCGTAGGCATGGACAATTGCGCATAAAGCCAGAGCGCTGGCAGGGTCTCTACTCCTCGAAAGTAATGCCGCGATCCTTCACCAGCGAACGCCAGCGTGCAGTTTCGGCGGCAACGAACGTCCGACTATCCTGAGGCGTCATGGTCACAGTGACCACCCCTTCGCTTTCGAACCGCTGCGCGACGTCCGGCGATCTGGCCATCCTTTGCAACTCGCCGTGTATGCGCGTCAGCAGAGCCGGCGGTATCGTACCTGGCCCGCCTATGCCCAACCAGCTGGTGTAATCCAGCCCCGGCGCGGCCTGCTCACCGATGACGGGCACGTTGGGCAGCAGCGGCGATGTGACCAGGCTGGCATATCCGATCACCCGCAATTTCCCCGACTTGATCAGCGGCAGCGCCGTGCCCAAAACCACGTAGGCCGCATCGTTTCGACCCGCCATCAAGTCGACGTACTGCTGCGCGACTCCCTTGTAGTGGACAAAAGTCATCTTGATGTCGGCAATGCTGCTCAGCCATTCACCGTTGAGATGCGGCGAGCCACCCATGCCCGGCGTGCCGAAATTGAGCGTCCCGGGATTGGCCTTGGCGTAGGCGATGTACTCCGCCGGAGTTCTTATCGGGATCGACGGATTCACCGTCAGCACAATGGGACGCTTGGTGATGACCGACACCGCCAGCAGGTCTTTTGCCGGATCATAAGGGAGCGACTTTTGCGAAGAAGGCGCAATGGCGATACTGGGTCCCATGATCAGCAGAGTGTGGCCGTCTCCCGCTGCCTTGGCCACATAATTCATGCCGAGGACAGAGCCCGCACCCGGCTTGTAGTCAAGGACGACTGACTTGCCGATATTCTCGGTCAGCTTCTGCGAATACACTCGCGCTTCGGCGTCCGTCGAGCCGCCGGGAGTGAAGGGAACGATGAGCGACACAGGCCTGGACGGCCAAGTGTCCGTTCCCTGGGCAAGAACCGCAGCATGCGCGATGAGCATCGTGCCCAGAACAGCGAATCTCTGCAGACGAAGCATTGTCATCTCTCCCTTGTTTTGCTGTATCTCAAGCCCATTAGCGGGGGCCGTCTCGGCTATGCCTCTGCGAACGGGTAAATGGCTGTCAGCGTTTATCATGGCGTCATGTCGCATTCTGCTGTAACACTAACCGAGGCCAGGTTGTCTTTCGATGCCGAAGGCGTACCTTACTCCGCACAATTCGGCGATGTCTATCATTCCGCCGACGGTGGTCCAGGACAATCCCGCCATGTGTTCCTGGGCGGAAACCAGCTGCCGCAACGCTGGCGCAACCGGGACGCTTACACCATCGTCGAAACCGGCTTCGGGCTGGGACTGAATTTCCTGGAAACCTGGCGTGCATTGGAAGCTGATGACGCCGGTCCTGCACGGTTGAATTACGTCTCCGTGGAAAACCAGCCATTCAGCCCCCAGTCGCTGGCGCAGGCCCATCGCCACTGGCCGGAGCATGAAACGCGCTCCAGGGCCCTCATCGATGCCTGGCCGCTGCCGCTGCGCGGCTACCACCGGTTGCACCTGGCCGGGGGCCGCGTCACGCTCACCCTGCTGCTGGGCGATGCGCTGGCATGCCTGTCACAGTTGCAAGCGCAGGCCGATGCCTTTTATCTGGACGGTTTCTCACCAGCACGCAATCCGGACATGTGGTCTCCCGCAGTATTTGCACAACTGGCGCGCATTGCCAGGCCCGGCGCCACACTGGCGACCTGGAGCGTGGCCGGCGCCGTGCGCGAAGGACTGGCTCACGCCGGATTTCAGCTGGAAAAGCGCCCTGGCTTCCGGGGCAAGCGGGAAATGCTCACCGGCACACGCATCGGCCCGATGACGGCTTTGCCGCCATCGCAGGCCCGTGCCCTGGTCATCGGCGCCGGCCTCGCCGGCAGCGCCAGCGCCCTGCGTCTGGCCGAACGCGGCTGGGAAGTGCAGGTACTGGAGCGACATGCCGCCCCCGCCCGCGAGGCCTCGGGCAATCCGCTCGGCCTTTGTGCACCGCTGGTCAA
>CAIPGJ010000941.1 GCA_903864555.1 uncultured Pseudomonadota bacterium
GCGGCGCCTGCGACCGAGCGCACGCCCTGGCTGACGATGGACAGGGTGCCCCCTGCCGGCATGGCCTCGATGGCATTGGCCACCAGGGTGCGCGCGATCTGCCCCAGCATCAGGGCATCCGCCCTGATGAGGGGCAGGCTGTCCTGCAGTTGCCACTGCACCGCCACCCGCGCCCGCAGCAGATCGTCAGCCATGGCGGTGACGAGTTCCTGCAGCACCTGGTTGGCGCACACGGGATCGGGTTTTCGCGTGCCGGTGCGCGCAAAGTTGAGCAGGCTGACCACCCAGGACTCGATCCGGTCGACCTGGCTCATGATGTCGCGTCCGAAGCCGCGGGCGCTGGCAGGGCAATCCGGGTCGGTGATCATCAACTCGGCCGAGGAGCGGATGGCCGCCAGCGGATTGCGGATGTTGTGCGCCACGGCGGCGGAAATCTCGCCGACGGCGGCAAAGCCCTCGTTGCTGGCGATCTGGCGCTGCTGGTCACGGATGATGCGATGTCCGCGGTGAACGATGAAGAACAGCACGCCGTAGGTGAACAGGCCGCCACCGATGGCGCACAGCCAGATGAGCTTCAGCCCGGCCCAGATCGAATCGAACAGGGCCTGGGGTGATTTGTAAATTTCCACCGCGCCGATGACACGGTCATGCCGTTCATTCCAGACCGGGATGTAGTACTCGGCAAACTGCTTCTCCGGGATGGCGGCGAAGACATGCTCGGGCTTGATGTAATGGCGCGACTCGAGCAGATCGGCTTCGATGGACAACTCGCCGGCGAGAGCCTGGTCGAGCGCGGCATTGCGGCCGAACACCTGGCTGATGGCGGCGCTGTGGCTGGACCAGAGCACCTCGCCGGCTGCGGAATAGATCTGCGCGCGCAGCACATCGGGCATGTTCTGGATGCTGGTGAGGTAGGCCTCGACGGCGTCGATGGTGGCACTGCTGGCCGGCCCGCCGCTGAAGTAGGGCTCGGCCCGGTTCATCACGGTGGAGGCCTGGATGAACTGCATCGCCTCGCGGCCGTCGTGATGGAGCATCTCGCGGGCCAGGAAGCGCGACAGCACGGCAGAGGAAGCCAGGCTCACCAGGGCAATCACCAGGAAGCTGCCCACCGCAAACCAGCGGCGGAGGTTGAATTCACGCACCGCCGCCGCAGGCCGGATGACCGCGCCAGGCATCGCCACGTGGGCGGGCCGGGGCGGCTGCAGATCGGTTGATCCTGCAGGCAAGGCTGCCATGCTGTTGGAGCTTGTGTTCATTGGCTTATTCCTGTGATGAACGGGATCGGTTGGTGGTTGATCGGGCTTGCGGCTCGTTCGATTTCGGCAAGGGGGCTGATGCGGCGGGATGGGCAGGCGGCTGTGTCAGCCGACCACCAGGCTCGCACCCGGATCAGGGCACGACGATGATCTGGCCATCGCCAGGGACAAGGCGGTGAGCAGCATGCACGGCACTGCGGTGGCCTTGTTGAAAAACCGCCGCATGCGGCTTGCCGTGATTCGTCCGTGGCGTTTCATTCGATCGATCCTGTCTGGTCTGGTGTGTCTGGATTGGGTTTAATCCCCCAACAGCGACCTATTTCGCAATGACCATGCCAGATGGTTCATTTTTTTCATCTAAGTTTTATCCATGTAAATGAATCACTTAGATGATCAACTCGGGCTCAGGAAAAATCTCTGCGGCGGCTTCCTGTCGATCGGTCAACATTTTTGTTATTTTTTTCAAATAATGCCATTCCCTCGACAGGGTCGCGGGACCGGGACTGCCCCCCCCCTGCCCCGTTTCAGCCTCCATCTGCAGGCGTCGACGGCCGGGGCGCGGCGCCACGAGGGCATGGCTGCGCCCTGCCCGAGGCTGATCGAAAAAAGGCAGCAGAGTGGCGCATCGGTCACCCGACGCTCGGGTGGCCGGGTGCGGCGCCGGCAGGTGTCGCCATCGCAGGCCGGTTCGACTGAGGCCGGCAAGCGGGACTGCTGCCCACCCTCGCCTGGCGCGGTTCACCGGACCTGGCCCGGACCTTCGGCAGGGGCGCATCCATCCAGCGGGAGGCCACTGCCTGCGGCCTGCACCGGGGGTGCGCCGCACCGCTGGTGGCGCCCCGGGGCTCGAATCCGACAGTGTTACTTGATCACAATACTTTGATTAATCTTTTATTCATAATGCTTATTGCATGAAAATGATCATTATCAATCTGCCTCACCGGCCCCTTCACCACCGGCTTCAGGGTGCCACCCGCAGCAGGCCCCACATCCCGCCCATGCGGTTGCTGGGCTGGAAGTCCCCGAGCAGGTAGTCACCGGGGACGGCGAAGGCACCACCCGCCTGGGTGACGATGGTCCAGTGGGAAGACGGCGAGACGTTGTCCTGTAAGCCCTGATAGAAGGACATGGGGTTGTTGCCGATACGGGTTGAGCCGACACCGGCCTTGGCCAGCGGGAAGCCGGCGGCATCGACGTTCTGTGCCAGGTAGGGGTCACGCGCCCACAGGTGGCCATGCAGTTCCATGCTCGAGCCGCGGTTGTGTCCGACCGGCATGGCCAGGTGCATGCGGAAGGCCTGGCCGGCCTTGGCCGTGAACACCGGGGTGTAGGGATCGGCCCCGCCGGCCAGCACGTTGCTGAAGGCCTGATGGGCGTTCCAGATATCGCCCATGCCGTCGCCTTCCGCACGTCCGGCCGGCGCCGCGGGAGACATGCCAAAGCGCATCCACAGCGGCTCGGTGGCGTAGTTCATGGAAACGCCGGGGGTGTCCTGGGAGTCTTCCGGGGTACCGCCCTCGCCCGCCGCCTCGACTGGAGAACCGTCGCGGTAACGCTGGGTGACGCCCTTGGCCATGACGACGGCGAAATCACGGAAGCGCGCGTCCCCC
>CAIPGJ010000942.1 GCA_903864555.1 uncultured Pseudomonadota bacterium
CGGCGGCGATTTCTACGATGCCTTCTATGTCACCCCGGAACGCCTGTTTGTCGCCATCGGCGACGTCTCGGGCAAGGGGGTGCCGGCCGCCCTGTTCATGGCGCGGGCGATGACGCAACTGCGCACCGAAGCCCTCCACGCTGCTTCGCCGTCCGACATCCTCGAAGCGGCCAATCGGGCCCTGAGCGCAGGCAATGATGCCAGCATGTTCGTCACCCTGTTCTGCGGCGTGCTCGACCTCGGCACGGGCGGGTTCACCTACGCCAATGCCGGGCACAATCCGCCGGTGCTGCTCGATGCCGACACCGGCTGCCGCTTCCTCGAAGTCAGCAAGGGCATTGTTGCCGGCATCATGGATGCCGCCCGCTACCCGCTCGGTCACATCCAGCTCGACCCGCGCAAGACCATTCTGCTGTATACAGACGGGGTGACCGAAGCGATGAACACCGAGAGTGCGTTCTACACCGATGAGCGGCTGCTCGAGGCAACCGGGCCTTTCGCTTCGGCCAGCGCACGCGAACTGGTGAGTCAGATACACGACAGCGTCATCCGCTTTGCCGGCGACGCGCCCCAGGCGGATGACATCACCCTGCTGGCCCTGCGCTGGCACCCCCGGCAGCCGCAGACATAGCCGCTTCCGCTTCACCGAAAGCACACGCCTTGTCGTCGATTGCCCGCCATTTCCGTGATACGGCCCGTGATTTGTCCCGTGACCTGACCGGCGGCGCCGTCACTTCGGTGGTGTCACTGGTCTACAGCCTGAGCTTTGCCGCACTGATCTTCTCCGGCAGCATTGCAGGCGGCCTGTCACAGGGCATCAGCGCATTGCTGGTGGGCACGGCCATCACCGCGCTGGTGATTGCACACCGCAGCGCCTTCCACTTTGCGGTATCCGGGCCTGACAGCAGCGCCTGTGCCGTGATGGCCAGCATGGCAGCGGCCATCGCAAGCGATCTCTCGCGCACGACCTCGCCGGAGGCGGCCATCAGCAACATCCTCTACATGCTGGCGCTGGCAACCCTCATCACCGGCGTGCTGCTCACCCTGCTCGGGGCCGCCCGCGCGGGCCGCTGGATACGCTTCATTCCCTATCCCGTGGTGGGCGGGCTGATCGCCGCCGCCGGGGTGCTGACCATCCTCGGGGCGCTGCGCGTCATGGCCGGCGCCGGCGATGCGGCGACGGGCAGCGGCGCCGTTCTGGCCCTGCAGTATCTGGCGGGCATCGCCTGGGGTGCGCTGCTGCTGGTGGCGCTGGCCAGGCTGAAGCAAGCCATGACGCTGCCGCTGCTCATTCTGTTCAGTCTGATCCTGTTCCATGCGCTGCTCGCGGCCAGTGGCACGCCGGTGGCCCGGGCCAGGGAACTGGGCTGGCTGTTCCAGGCGCCCGCGGATACCTCGATCTGGCTGCCCTGGTCGCTGGATGCGCTGAAGTCCACGCAATGGCCCCTGCTGCTGGCGCATGCGGGAGATATCGGCACCCTGGTGCTGGTCACCACGCTGACCGTGCTGATCAATGCCACCGGCCTGGAAATGGAAACACGCACCGATGCCAACCTGGACCGCGAACTGGTCCTGCAGGGGGGCGCCAACATCCTCTCGCCCCTGTGCGGCGGCTTCCTCGGCTACCTGTCCATGAACCGCAGCCTGATCAACTACCGCCTGGGCGGCACCCGGCGCCTGAGCGGCCTGGCCTTCGCCCTGGTGACCATCGCCTTCGCCCTGGCCGGCATGGGGCTGGTCGGCTACATGCCGCGCACCCTGCTGGGCGGACTGCTGCTGTATCTGGGCGTCTCCCTGGCCTGGAAATGGGCAATCGCCAGCCGCCGCCAGTTGTCCCTGCCGGATTACCTCACGCTGCTGCTGATCCTGGTGGTCACTGTCACCTTCAGCTTCGGTCACGGCCTCGTCGTCGGCGTGCTGTCCGGATGTGTCATGTTCGCCTTCAACTACAGCAAGCTGCCGGTGATCAAGTTCAGCTTTTCGGGGCGCGAGTATCGCAGCAGCCACGAGCGCTCGACGGAAGACAAGGCGCTGCTCAACCGCCATGGCAGTGACATCCGCATTTACGTGCTGCAGGGCTTCATCTTCTTCGGCATGTCCGACCGGCTGTACCGCGCCGTGCTCGAATCGGCGCTGCCGCCCTCCGGGCACAAGGCACGGCTGCTGGTCCTCGACATGAAGCTGGTGCATGGTGTGGATGCCTCGGCCATCGCCAGCTTCAAGAAGATCAGCTACGCGGCCCGCTCGGCCGGCGCCAGCCTGGTGATCTGCGGCATGTCCGGCGAACAGATTGCCGAATGGCGCGCCAGTGGCGATGCCGACCTGCAGACGGTGCTGCATTTCGCCGACCTGGATGCCGCGGCGGAGTGGTGTGAAACCAGCCTGCTGCAGAAGTACCGCAGCCATCATGAACTGTCGCAGGAAACCATCCGCAACTGGCTGCTCGCCGAGGTCGGCGACTGCGCCGACGCCGTGCTGGCCCACCTGCGCAGGCTGGCTCTGGGCCCGGGCGAACAGCTGTGCCGGCAGGGGGATCCCGCGGACGAGATGTACTTCATCGAAAGCGGACGCGTCGCCATCGAGCTGATGCTGCCCGATGGCACGCTGCGCCGCCTGCGCACCCTGGGGCCGAAGACGCTGCTGGGCGAGATGGGGCTGTACCGCGACTCGCTGCGCAGCGCCAACGTGCTGGTCCAGGAGGACAGCGTGGTTTATCTGCTGAGCGCCGGGTCGCTGCAGAAGCTGCAGGCGGCCGATCCACGGGCCGCGGCCCTGTTCCATGCCATGGTAGTGCGCACCGTGGCCGACCGGCTGGAATTTTCCAACGCCTTCGTCGCCGCGCTGCAGCGCTGATCCGGAGGCAAGGACAGGGAGGCCCTGCCCCCCCTGTTACTGTTCCTACTCCAGCTTCAAGCCCACGTCCTTCACCAGTTTGGTGGCCTGGTCCAGGCCGTTGTCGAAGGCTGCCCGCAGTTGTTCGGGCGGGCCGGGTTCTGCCTCGGAACCATCCGCGGCCAGCGCCGCCTGCATGTCACTCATGCCGAGGATGGACACGATCTCGCGGTTGAGACCGACCAGAATGGGCTGCGGCAGGCCGGCCGGGGCAAGGATGCCGAACCAGCCCACCCAGTTGAAGCCGGGCATTCCCGCTTCGGCAATGGCCGGGATGTCCGGCAAGGAAC
>CAIPGJ010000943.1 GCA_903864555.1 uncultured Pseudomonadota bacterium
CCTGCCAAATCTGTTTTTAGTACCTGGATAACAATCGACTCATATCTGCAAGCAGGGATAATTCACTACTGTCATCCCCGCGCAGGCGGGGATCCATTTTCTTGGAGGCAGTCAACATGGATTCCCGCCTGCGCGGGAATGACGCCGGAGATCGATGGCTTTCGTCAAAACCCATGGCTGCCTTGTGCAAGGCAAGGAAAAAGCGCATTCAGGGGGGCAAGGCAGGTGCGATTGTCGGCTTGGGAGAAAAAATGAGCTCCCCGGAAATCGGCGAAGAGCCTTTTTCATGCGGGTCAGCTTAGCCCTTAGCCTTCAGACTCAGGCGGCCGCGACAGGCGCCCGCTTGGCCAGCGTCGCGCGCGCCACGCGGGAGCCGTTCTCGCGACCGAGCAGGCCCGAGATCCAGGCGCCGCAATCGATGACCTGGTCCAGGTCGATGCCGGTGTCGGCGCCCAGGCCCTGCAGCAGGTAGAGCACGTCCTCGGTGGCGACATTGCCGGTCGCCCCCTTCGCATAGGGACAACCGCCCAGCCCGGACACCGAGCTGTCGAAGACGCGCACGCCGAACTGGTAGGAGGCATGCACGTTGGCAAGGGCCATGCCGTAGGTGTCGTGATAGTGGCCGGCCAGCTGTGCCACAGGCACCCGCCGGCTCACCGCCTCCAGCATGCGCAGCACCGAAGCGGGCGTGCCCGAACCGATGGTGTCACCCAGCGAGATTTCGCAGCTGCCGAGGTCGCGCAGGCGCCCGGCAACTTCGGCCACTTTCTCCGGCGCCACCGCCCCTTCGTAGGGACAGGAAGCCACGCAGGAAACATAGCCGCGCACCGGCACACCGGCGGCGCGCGCCGCATCGAACACCGGGACGAAACGGTCTATGGATTCGGCAATGGAGCAGTTGATGTTCCTGCGGGAGAAGCTCTCCGAGGCAGCGGCAAACACCGACACCTGGCTGGCACCGGCGGCCAGCGCCGCCTCGAAACCCTTCAGGTTGGGGGTGAGCACGGCGTAATTGACCCCGGGACGGCGCTTCAATCCCTGCATGATCTCGGCGTGGTCGGCCATCTGCGGCACCCATCTGGGCGAGACGAAGGAGGTGGCCTCGATGTCACGCACGCCGGCCGCCGTCAGCCGGTCGATGAGTTCGAGTTTCACTGCCGTGGCGATGCTCTGCTGCTCGTTCTGCAACCCGTCGCGCGGGCCAACTTCGACAATGCGCACCTGCTCCATCATGGCACCCCAGCGCCCCCGCCTGGGGCAATAAAATGATCAGTTCTGAACGGCTCGCCAATACATCAAAGGATGAACAGCGGCATTATTATCAGACAGGTGTGAGTTTTGCATACGCCAGCGCCAGCCATTTCATGCCCTCACGACCGAAATTGATCTGCAGCCGCGCGTCGTTGCCGGAGCCTTCTGCATTGACGATCACGCCCTGGCCGAACTTGGCATGCAGGACGTTCTGCCCGACGTGAAAGCCGTGCGAGGGCGCCCGTGAGGCCATGGGCTTGGGCGGCAGGGCCACCGGCGTGGTCGGCCACTGCGACGAGGGTGACATCCAGGCGGCGTGCCCGCCCTGGCCGCGCAGGCGCGGGGTGAGCCACTTCAACAAGCCAGGCGGCAACTCGTCGATGAAGCGTGAGGCCACGTTGTAGCGCGTCTGCCCGTGCAGCATGCGGGTCTGTGCGAAGGAGAGGTAGAGCCGCGTGCGGGCGCGCGTGATGGCCACGTACATGAGCCGGCGCTCTTCCTCCAGGCCGCCTTCCTCGTTGACACTCTGCTCATGCGGAAACAGGCCCTCTTCCAGGCCGGTGATGAAGACGGCGTGGAACTCCAGTCCCTTGGCCGAGTGCACCGTCATCATCTGCAGGGCGTCGGTGCCTTCGGCGGCCTGGTTCTCGCCGGACTCGAGCACGGCGTGCGCCAGGAAGGAGGCAAGTTCGTTGCCTTCATCTGCCACTCCGGCTTCGGTTACCGGCTCTACGGTGTGGGCAGCAGCTTCCTGCACGAAGGCGGCTGCGGCATTGATCAGTTCGTTCAGGTTCTCGACCCGGTCGGCGCCATCGCGCTCGGCCTGATAGTGGCGCAGCAGGCCGCTTCTCTCCAGCATGTGTTCGACCACTTCCGGCAGCGGCAGGCCTGCGGTTTCGCTGCGCAACGACTCGATGATGCGCAGGAAGCCGGCCAGCGCCATGCCGGCCTTGCCCGACAGCAGCGGCACAGCCGCATACAGGCCGGCGCCATGGCCCTTGGCGGCATCCTGCAACTGTTCAAGCGAACGCGCGCCGATGCCGCGTGCCGGGAAATTCACCACCCGCAGGAAGGCGCCATCATCCTCGGGGTTGGCCAGGAGACGCAGATAGGCCAGCGCATGCTTGATCTCCATGCGCTCGAAAAAGCGCAGGCCACCGTAGACGCGGTAGGGCAGGCCCTGCGAGAACAGGGCATGTTCCAGGATGCGCGACTGGGCATTGGAGCGGTACAGGATGGCGATGTCGCGCCGCGCATGACCTTCGTTGATGAGGCTTTTGATTTCCTCGGCGATCCAGGCCGCTTCATAGCCATCGCTCTGGGCTTCGTAGATGCGCAGCGGCTCGCCCTCGCCGGCGGCGGTCCACAGGTTTTTGCCCAGGCGCGTGGCATTGTTGGCGATCAGCGAATTGGCGGCGTTCAGGATGTGGCCATGCGAGCGGTAGTTCTGCTCCAGGCGGATCAGGTTCCTCACCTGGTAGTCACGCTCGAAGTCGGCCATGTTGCCGACGTTGGCGCCGCGGAAGCGGTAGATGCTCTGGTCATCATCGCCGACGGCAAAGATGCAGGTCTCGGGGCCGGCCAGCAGCTTCAGCCAGCGGTATTGCAGGCGGTTGGTGTCCTGGAACTCATCCACCAGGATGTGCTGGAAACGCCCCTGGTAATGCTGGCGCAGGATTTCGTTGCGCGAGAGCAGCTCGAAGGTGCGCAGCAACAGCTCAGAGAAATCGACCACGCCTTCGCGCTGGCACTGCTCGTCATAGGCAGCATAGATCTCCACCGAGCGGCGGCTGAATTCGTCATAGACCTCGGCCTGGCCGGGGCGCTTGCCCTCTTCCTTGGCGGCATTGATGAAGTACTGCACCTGGCGCGGCGGAAACTTGTCCTCGTCGACATTCATGGCGCGCAGCACACGCTTGATCGCCGCCAGCTGGTCCTGCGAATCGAGGATCTGGAACAGCTGCGGCAGGCCGGCATCCCGGTAGTGGGTGCGCAGGAAGCGGTTGCACAGGCCGTGGAAGGTACCCACCCACATGCCGCGCGTGTTGATGGGCATCTGCGCCGAGATGCGCGTGAGCATCTCCTTCGCCGCCTTGTTGGTGAAGGTCACGGCGAGCAGGCCGGCCGGGCTGACATTGCCGGTCTGGATCAGCCAGGCGATGCGGGTGGTGAGCACCCGGGTTTTCCCGGAGCCGGCACCAGCAAGGATCATCGCGTGCTGGTTGGGCAGGGTGACTGCAGCGAGCTGTTCGGGATTGAGGTTGTCGAGGAGGGACATGTATTTCACTTCGAGGAGGCGGTGATTCTACCGCCTCGCCCTCCCCGGACCGCGACATTGCCGGAGCGATCTTCGCCCGAGTGTGGCGTGCCGGCTGGCCTGCCCCATTCGCCAAGGCGCACCTGTTCTGGCATCCTAGCGTGCATGAAAAACGACCCCACTCCAGAGTTACCGGCGCTGGTCATGACACAGGCACGGCAACAGCAATCACGGCGACGTGTACTCAGGCAGGCCCTGATCGCATTGGCCGCACCCACCGCGCTGGGCCTGACGCCGCTGGCCTCGCGCGCCCTCGCCCAGCCAGCCCCGGCGGAACCGGTGCCCGTGCTGGGAACGCCGGGCAAGGACTCCGGCTGGATACCCACCCCCGCCGGCATGGTGGAGGCGATGCTGGAGATGGCCGGTGTCACCCGGGAGGACACCGTGGTCGATCTCGGTTCGGGCGACGGCCGCATCCCCATCCTCGCGGCGAAGATGTTCGGCGCACGCGGGCTGGGCATCGAATACAACGGCGATCTGGTCACCTACTCGAAGGGCGTGGCCAGGCGGGAAGGCCTGGCCGATCGCGTCGAATTCATCCAGGGCGACATCTTTGCCACGGACTTCACTCATGCCACGGTGGTGACACTGTTCATGCCGCCGGCCTTCAACCTGCGGGTCCGCCCGCAACTGCTGGCCATGAAGCCGGGCACGCGCGTGGTGTCCTTCAACTTCGACATGGCCGAGTGGCAGCCCGACCAGACCGTCTACGTGGATTCGCAACGCGGCATGCTGTGGCGCATTCCGGCGCAGGTGGCAGGCGAATGGCGCTTCACCCCGGGCACCGGGGCTGCGCAGGTGCTGCGCCTCAGCCAGCGCTTCCAGCAGGTGCGTGGGCAACTCGACATCGGCAATGAAACACTGGCACTATGGGATCTGCGCTTTGAAGTGGACCGCCTGCGCTTTTCAGTGCTGCACCAGGGCCGCCGACTGGATTACGAGGCCGTGGTCCAGGGACGACGCCTGGAGGGCCGGGTGCAGGCAGGCGGGCAGGCGCTCCAGGCCTGGAGCGCGACGCTGGGCACCTGACACTTAGCGCCATGCACCGCGCATGGCGCACTCGAGCAACCGATAACATCAATGGATGGCATCGCCAGACCTGGCGGCCATCCCGGGGAGGAAACATGAATATGGAACAGGCATTCAGCGGCATCAAGGTGCTGGCGGTGGCGCGCGTGGTAGCAGCACCCTTTGCCGCCTATCAACTGGCCCTGCATGGCGCCGACGTCGTCACCATCGAGGACCCAAAGGAAGGCGACTCGGCCCGGCGCGCCGGTGATTTCGGCACGGCGTTCCTCAAGCTCAACATGGCGCGCACCTTCCTTTCCTACAACAGCAACAAGCGCTCCATCACGCTCGCGCTCAACACACCAGAAGGACAGGAAACCTTCCGCAAGATGGCGGCCAAGGCCGACATCGTCATCGAGAACCTCAAGGGCGGGACCATGGCCCGTTACGGCATCGGCTACGAGGACCTGAAGAAGATCAACCCGCGCATCATCTTTGCCTCGGTCACCGGCTACGGCCAGACCGGGCCGAAGAAAAGCGACCCGGCCATCGACGGCGTGATCCAGGCCGTGAGCGGCATGATGAGCATCACCGGCACCCAGGATACCGGCCCCCTCAAGACCGGGTCCACCATCATCGACTACACCACCGGCTATGCCACCGCCTTCGCCCTGGCCACCGCGCTGTTCCACCGCACCCGCACCGGTGTCGGCCAGGCCATCGACGTGGCCATGCTGGAGACGGCCATCACCATGATGTCGGGCGAAGTGGTGCGCGCCATCACCTCCAACGAAACGCCGCCGCTGGTGGGCAATGGCTCGGGCAAGGGCGGTTATGTCAGCAACACCTATCCCTGCAAGGAAGGGTATCTGTCGATTGCAGCCGGGGCCGCGCCGCGCCGTGAAAAACTGTGGAAGGCGATGAACCGGGAAGATATCCCGAAGGACCCGCGCTTCGTCAATGACGAGGCGGCGCTCGCCAACATCAAGCAGCTGGACGAGGAGATCGTCAGGACGCTGTCGGAAAGAACCGCGCTGGAATGGGAGGCCATCATGAACAAGGGTGGCGTGGCCGCCATGGCGGTGCTGCAACTGGCCGATGCCGTGCACCACCCGCAATTGAAGGCGCGCGAATTCTTCCACGCCTTTCCCGAGGATGCGCAACCCGGGCTGCCGGCCTTTGCCGTGCCCAAGGCGTCCTATCGCATGTCGGGCAATCCGGCGACCGTGAAATCCCCACCGCCCCGCCATGGCCAGCATACCGAAGAAGTGCTCGCCGACTATGGCTTCAGCGCCGAGGAGATTGCAAAACTGCGCGGCAACGGCACGCTGTAGGCCGCACCTGCCGCCCGGCCGAGATCGGCCGGGACTGCATCGTATCGGTGGCCTCGCACAGCACTGCTGCAGACCACCACGGCACAGGGCGATGGCGACGGAAGTCCATGTTCCGGCGGTTATAATCCGCCCTTTACTCACCCATCCCGCCATGCAATCCCAGTACCAGCCGGCACGCATCGAACAAGACGCCCAGCAGCACTGGGACAGCACAGGCGCCTTTCGCGCGCCCGACCAGCCCACCGGCAAACCCAAGTACTACTGCCTGTCGATGTTTCCCTATCCCTCCGGGAAACTGCACATGGGGCATGTGCGCAACTACACCATCGGTGATGTGGTCACGCGCTTTCACAAGATGCGCGGCTACGACGTGCTGCAGCCGATGGGCTGGGATGCCTTCGGCCTGCCCGCTGAGAACGCCGCGATCCAGAACAAGGTGCCACCGGCGAAGTGGACTTACGACAATATCGCCTACATGAAGCAGCAATTGCAGTCGC
>CAIPGJ010000944.1 GCA_903864555.1 uncultured Pseudomonadota bacterium
ACCTTCACGCCGGAAAAGAGCTGTTTGGGCAGGTCGGACATGCGAAATCTCCTCGGGCAAGTCTTGTTATGGGTTTGGCAAGCCAGCAAGTTTAGCCGCATCGCACGGCAGGCCCGGATCAGGGACGCACGGCCTGTTGCGGGCGTTCGCCCGGAGGCGGCATGCCGAGCCTGCGTAGGATTGCGCATGATGATACGTAGGCGGCACTGGTATACCAATAATGCCATGAATAAGAAGATCTTTATGCTGATTTTGTACAGATAACCCGACACAGGTAGATATGAGTGTTAACTATAATTAAGCAGTGTCGGGAGGACGTGTGAGTTCGAGTCAGCAGATCAAAGTGGTGAGCATGGAAAAGGGCGGGCATCCAGGTGCGCGTGATCCCGGTCGTGCCCGTGCGCAAGCCACGCCTGAGGAGCTCGTCGAGTTTCTCGAAGATGTCGCCGGCCGTCGTATTCAGACCCGCGATGCCCTGGGTGACTACCTCACCCAATTGCGTGCCGAGGGAGAAGGTGCCAAGCGTTCCACGCGTGTGGGCAAGTTTGGCGCCTGGTTCGTCGTGCTGGTGGTGGCGATCCTGCAGTACTTCGTGATCGAGATCTTCGTTGAAGTGAACTCCCTGCGCAGCTCCAATGTCCTGGCGCCGGTCAAGGTGACGAACTACCGCACCTGAAGAAGGCTGTGGCAGGGCCGGCAGCATTGCGGCCAGTGCTTCGCGGTCTGTCTGAGCCATCGGTTCTTCGTCGATTTCCGGGAGCAGCGGGTTTACCCCCTTGTCAAAGGGGGCCGACTCGGCCGCCAGGCCGAGCGGGGGGATTTTGACCCGCCAGTCTGATTCCCCTGCCTACGCAAGATACTGTCGAGAATCCGGCTGATGGTTGTTACTTTGCAGGAAGGGAGGCGGCGGATTACATCCAGGATCTCCATTCGGCAATGACTGGCGAACGATAACGGCAGCGGGAGAAAATCCCCCCGGGCGACTGCGTCGCGTCCGCGTCGGCCCCCTTTGACACGGGGGAAACCCCGTGCCTGCGCCGACCCGCCGCCAGCACCATCCCCGAAAATCGGCGAAGTACCTCGAGGAAGCCGGCCTGGCGCCTCGTTTGCAGGCATCCACGGTCGAGCGGATGCCTGCGCCCCAGAGGGGTATTGCCACTGCGGATGAACCTGCAGGCAAATCCTTTAGAGGATTTGACCGCCCGCGGACCCCGGTGCTAGCATTGCCCGGCTTTTTTCCCCTGTAGCCCCCGGTTTTGCCGGCCGCTGCCAGCCCCAAGCCTGCGATGACCATAGACCGACGATGACCCTCCCCTCATCCGCATTCGACTTCCGCCCGGTGATCACCGAAGGCGCCGTCATCACCTGGCCCCAGGGCACGGCCGAGCCGCGCGGACTGACGCGCCGCCTGATCGCCCAGCGCGCCGAACTGCCGTCGTGCGAGATCTTCGTCGGCATGACCACCAGCGATACGCTCAAGCCCGAGCATGCCGACCGCTTCCGCTTCCGCGCCCTGAATGGCGCCGGCACCAATCGGGTGCTGACTGCGGCCAACCTGGTGGAGATCGTGCCCGCGCATGTGTCGCGGGTGCCGGTGCTGCTGCGCGAGGGCCTGCTCAAGGTGGATGTGCTGTTGCTCAAGCTGCGGCCCCACAGCACGCCGGGCCTGTACACCACCGGCGTGATTGCCGATTTCATTCCGGCGCTGGTGCAGGCGGCCCGGCTGGTGATTGCCGAGATCGACGAGCGCCTGCCCATGACCGGCCATGACACGCTGGTGCGGCGCGAGGACATCGACGTGCTGGTGCAGGCCGATGCCGACGAAGTCTTCCTGCCTGACCCCGAGCCGAGCGAACAGGAACTGCAGGTGGCCGCGAAAGTGGCGGAACTCATCCCCGATGGCGCCACGGTGCAACTGGGGATCGGCGGTCTGCCGGTGGCCATGTGCCGCGCGCTCACCGGCCACCGCGACCTGGGTATCCACAGCGGTGTGGTGCCCGACGGTGTGGTGCCGCTGATCCGGGCCGGGGTGATCACCAATGCCAAAAAGGGCGAAGGGGCTGGTCTGATGGTCACTGGCGGCCTGTTCGGTACACGCACGCTGTTTGATTTTGCCGATGGCAACCCTGAGGTGGCGCTGCGTTCGGCGGAATACACCCACAGCGCGCTGGTGATGGCGCGCATCCAGAAGCTCTACGCCATCAATTCGGCCGTGGAGGTGGACCTCACCGGTCAGGTGAATGCCGAGATTGCCGCCAAACGCTACCTCGGCGCCATCGGCGGTCAGGTGGACTTCGTCAAGGGCGCGCAGCTCTCACCCGGCGGTCGCGCCATCATTGCGCTGCCCTCGGCCACGCCGGATGGCAAGTACTCGAAGATCGTCGCCGCGCTGGCCGGTGTGCCGGTCACCACGGCTCGCGCCGATGTCGACCTTATCGTCACCGAATATGGTGCCGCCGACCTGCGTGGCTGCACGCTGCGCGAGCGGGCGCGGCGGCTGGCCGCCATTGCCCATCCGAATTTTCGCGACAGCCTGCTCGCCGCTGCCGGCTGAGTGCGCCTAGCCATACCTGACAGGGACCGAACCATGACTGACACCAGCACTGCATCCAGCACCGCAACGCCGCAACCGCCCATCCTCTTCGAAGACCTGGGCGATGGCATCATCCAGATCCGCCTGAACCGCCCCGACCGCCTGAATGCCATGGGCGTGGACATGGTGCGGGAATTCCACGCTGCCGTGCAGAAGGCCGTGGCCCTGCCGGCACGCGTGCTGCTCATCCGCGGCAGCGGCCGTGCCTTCTGTGCCGGCGCCGACCTGAAAGAGCGCCGCGGCATGGACGATGCCGCCAAGGTGGCGCACAACCGCGCCATCAATGCGGCAGTGGATGCCGTTGATGCCGCGCCCATGCCCACCATCGCCGTGCTGAACGGCCTGGCACTGGGTGGCGGCTGCGAGATTGCCGTGGCCTGTGACCTGCGCTACGGCGCCGAAGACATCTCCATCGGCCTCACCGAGGCGCGCATCGGCGCCATCCCCGGCGCGGGCGGCACGCAGCGGTTGCCGCGCGTGATCGGCGCGGCCAAGGCCCTGGAGCTGATGCTGATCGGCGAGCCGGTCAACGGCAAGCGCGCCGAGGACATCGGCCTCTTGCATGCCGCCGTGCCCGGCGACCAACTCGACGAGCACGTGCTGGCCATCGCCCGTGTGCTGGCCTCGCGCTCGCCCATGGGTGCGCGCACCATGAAGCGCCTGGTGCATCGCGGCCTGGAAGTGCCACTCACCGCGGGCCTCGCCATGGAGCGTGCCTCCTTGCCGGAGATTTTCTCCTCGGCTGACTACGCCGAGGGCCTGGCATCCTTTGCCGAGCGCCGCCCGGCGAAGTTCACCGGCAAGTAGCCAGCTGGATTGAAGCGCACCCGCCCGCCCGCATGACCATCCACCGCAGCAAGCCCGTCGAGATCGCCCGGCAGTTGCTCGAGCGCATGGTCGAGGCACGCCTCGCACCGGGCAGCAGCTTCGCGACCGAAGCCGAGTTGCTCGAGGCGTTCGACGTCAGCCGGCCGACGCTGCGCGAGAGCCTGAAGATCCTGGAATCGCAGGGTGCGCTGGAGCTGCGCCCCGGTCCCGGCGGAGGCATCATCGTCAGCCGCCCGGGCGTGGACATGCTGGCCCACACGCTGTCGGTGTTCCTGCGCCTGCATGAAGTGCCCTTTCTCACCGTGCTGAAGTCGCGCGAGGTGATCGAGCCGGCGCTGGCCGCCGAGGCCGCCGTCAATGCCACGGAACAAGACCTGGCGCAACTGGCCGCGTCGGTGGCGCGCATGAAGCAGTTGCAGGGTACGCGTGATCTTGAAGCCTTTCTCGCCGAGAACCGCGTCTTCCACGGCCTGATTGCGCGCGCCAGCGGCAACAGCGTGCTGGAGACCTTCTGGTCGGCGATCAGCCTTTTGGCCAGCGGCGAGCACCACGGCGTGCGCTACAGCATGGGTAACCAGGCGCACATCATCGCGGCGCATGAGCGCATTCTCGACGCCTGCCGCGCGCGCGATGCCGTCGCCGCGGCCCAGGCCATGCAGTCGCATGTCGGCGAACTGGAAAACCTGGTGCGCCAGCGCCAGCGCCGGCTGCTCGAGCACCCGACGCGCGTGCTGGCACGCCCGGGAAGGACTGCGGCATGAAGGGTGTCGGCGCGGGTGTGACATCAAGGCAATTCCGGGACAGCAGCACGGGCCGCGGGCCGATGCGATCCGTGCAATGGGATAATCGTTTTTTAACCGGCCGGCCAGCGCCGCTTCGCTGACCGGCCTCAGGTGGGCTTAGAACAGGAGAAGAGCGAATCATGGAATTCAAACTGACGGAAGACCAGCGCCGCATCGTCGGCACCGTGCGCGAGCTCGCGCAGAAGAACTTCAAACCGCGCGCCCTGAAATACATGGACGGCAGCTTCCCCTGGGAGAACATCCGCGAACTGGCCAACATCGGCGTGCTGGGGATGGCCGTGCCCGAGGAATACGGCGGCCTCGGCCTGCCGGTGTTCGACACCGCGCTGGTGCTCGAGGAAATCTCCAAGGTCTGCTATGTCACCGCCATGGCGGTGATGGGCGAAGTGGGCGTGCAGACCAAGATCATCGATGCCTTCGCCCCGGAAAGCATCAAGCGCCGCCTGCTGCCGGGTGTGTGCAAGGGGGAGGTCATCCTCGCCGTGTGCATGACCGAGCCGCATGCCGGCACCGACGTGTCCAATTACCGCACCAACTGCGACATCGTCGGCGACAAGCTGGTGCTCAATGGCGTGAAGACGTTGATCAGCCGCGTCGACGAGGCCCAGGCCTTCGTGGTGTTCAGCCGCATCAACAAGGCGCCCGGCCGCGGCGGCATCGGCTGCGTCATGATCGAAAAGGGTACGCCCGGCTTCGAATGCACGGCGCGTTACCACACCATGGGCGGCGAGAACCTCGCCGAGATCCGCTTCGAGAATTGCGAATTGCCCCTGGAGAACCTGATCCTGCGCGAAGACGGATTCAGGAAGTTGTTGAAGGCCTTCAACACCCAGCGCTGCCTGAACCCCAGCATCTCGCTCGGCCTGGCCGAAGGCGCCTTCGAGGAAGCCGTTCGATACGCCCGCGACCGCACCGCCTTTGGTCAGTCCATCGGCGAATTCCAGG
Source organism: uncultured Pseudomonadota bacterium (assembly GCA_903864555.1). The sequence goes on from CAIPGJ010000944.1 coordinate 5,170, forward strand.
GCCTGCGCTTCAAGCTGGCCGACATGTACCGCGACATCGAGGCGGCCCGCTCCATCCTGTATCGCGCCTGTGCCACGGCCAATCCCTTCCCGGACCCGTACCAGGCGGCCAACGCCAAGATCTTCTGCAACGAGATGAGCCTGCGCGTCACCAGTGAAGCCATCCAGGTGCATGGTGGCTACGGTTTCACCGACGAGTACCCGGTGTCGCGCTTCTACCGCGGCGCACGCTATGGTTCGCTCGGTGGCGGCACCAGCGAGACGCTGAAGGAACTGGTGGGCAAGATGATCATGTCCTCCTTCCCCGAGGATGGTTTCCTCGGCCTGAACACGTTCTGATCGTTTCCCGGAGCACCCGGGGGCAGGCTGCTGCTGCGGCGGCTTCCCCCGGTGGGTCCTTCGTTCAGCATTCCTTCCCAAGCACTGCATCAACCGGTTCAGGAGACCTCCATGCGTTCACTCCTTTTTGTCCCCGGCGACAGCGAGCGCAAGATCGCCAAGGGCATGAGTTCGGCGGCCGACGCCCTCATCCTCGACCTGGAAGATTCGGTCGGCCCTGGCAACAAGCCGGCCGCCCGTGCCCTGTGCGCCGAAGTGCTGGCCTCGGCCAATACCAGCAAGAAACTGTATGTGCGGATGAACGCGCTGGACACCCCGCATGCCCTGCTCGACCTGGCAGCGGTGGTGCGTGCCCGGCCGGCCGGCATCATGTTTCCGAAGTGCCGCAACGCCACGGATCTGCGCACCGTGTCCGATTACCTCACCGCACTGGAAGCGCGCGATGGCGTGCCCGTGGGCCAGACACAGATCCTGCCCATCGTCACCGAGAACGGTGCTTCGATGTTCGGCCTGGGCACCTACACCGCCACCGGCGAGATGGCCTGTCCGCGCCTGTCGGCCCTGCTGTGGGGCGGCGAGGACCTGGCCGCCGACCTGGGCGCCATGGGCAACCGCGATGCCGCCACCGGCCAGTACACCCCGCCTTACCACCTGGCACGCTCGCTGTGCCTGTTTGCCGCCACCGCGGCCTCGGTGATCGCCGTCGATGCGGTGTATGTGGACTTTCGCGATCCCAAAGGGCTGGAAGCCGAATCCATCGAGGGCCAGCGCATGGGCTACTCGGCCAAGGCCGCCATCCACCCTGACCAGGTCGACGTCATCAACCGCGTGTTCACCCCCTCGGCCGAATCGCTGGACTGGGCCAACAAGGTGCTGGCCGCCTTTGCCGCCAACCCCGGCGCGGGCGTGGTGAACATGGACGGCAAGATGGTCGACATTCCCCACTTCAAGGCGGCAACGCGCATCCTCGCGCGCAGCCAGGCCGCCTCCGGCAATTAGTTGCCGGCAGCCAACCACTCAACCGGAGTCTCCATGAGCGCACAACCGAACCAGCCCGCCCAGCCGCCGCACTATCCACTGTCGGGGATCACCGTCATCGACCTCTCGCACATCTACAACGGTCCGTATGCGACCTACCTGATGGCGCTGGCCGGAGCGACCGTGATCAAGGTCGAGCCGCATGGCGGCGAGCATCTGCGCATCCGGGCCGACCTGGGCGGCGGCGCGGCATTGCCCTTTGCCATGTTGAACGGCAACAAGAACGCCGTCACCATGGACCTGAAGACCCCGCGCGGGAAAGAGCTGATCCTCGAGATGATCAAGCGCGCCGACGTGCTGGTGGAGAACTTCGCCCCCGGCGCCACCGATCGTCTGGGCATCGGCCCGGAGGACCTGCGCAAGGTCAACCCGCGCCTCATCTACGCCTCCAGTTCCGGCTACGGCCGTTCCGGCCCGTATCGCGACTTTCCCGCCATGGACCTGACCGTGCAGGCCATGTGCGGCGTGATGAGCATCACCGGTTTTCCGGATGGCCCGCCCACCAAGGCCGGTCCCGCGCTGGCTGACTTCTTCGCCGGCATCCACCTCTACGGCGGCATCATGACCGCGCTCTACGACCGCGAGAAGACCGGCATCGGCCGCCTGGTGGAAGTGTCGATGCAGGAGGCGGTCTATCCCTCGCTCGCCTCCAACCTGGGCATGTATTTGGGGCGTGGCAAGAAAAGCCCCGAGCGCACCGGCAACCGTCATGGCGGCATGGCCGAGGCGCCCTACAATGTGTATAAGGCCGCCGACGGCTGGATCGCCATCATCTGCCCGATGGACCGCCACTGGGAGGGCCTGATCGAGGCGATGGAACGGCCGGAGCTGAAGACCGACCCGCGCTTTGGCGGCCTCAAGCTGCGCGTGCAGAACATCGACGATGTAGACGCAGTGGTCACCGAATGGACCACCAAGCACAAGCGCCAGCACATCGTCGCGCTGCTGCAGGAGTACCGCGTGCCGCACGCGCCGATCCGCGACATGGCCGAAGTCATCAACGACCCGCACATGCATGCGCGCGGCACCTTGCAGAACATCAAGCATCCGCAGTTCGGTGACATCACGGTGCAGCACAGCCCGATGAGCTATGAGGGCGTGCCGCGCATGCCGCTGCGACCCAGCAGCCCGGCCGGCGGTGATGGCAAGGCGGTGTTCGTCGACTGGATGGGGCTGTCCGAGGAAGAGTACGAGCAGCTCAAGCACCAGGGCGTGCTTTAAAGGCGTCTTTCAGGCTGGCGGCTGCTTCGCCGACCTCGCCTCGCCGGATCAGAGAAGCGGTCGTTCCGGTGTCACTGTGGCAGAAGCGGGCTGCGTGCCCGCAGGGTGCTCAGCCGGCCCTTCGATGGTGGCGCATTCCTGGAAGATCCTGGCCGTGCAGGTGGCGCAGATGGACCGGTCCAGTCGCTGGAACACCCGGTTGAAGGCCTGGCGCTTGCCGCGATACAGGTGGTCGCGGTTGAATTCCCCGATGTAGCCGAATGCTTCCAGCTTGCGCATCACCGGCACGCGCAGGCTGTAGAAGTACAGGTCACCGCCGCCCGCGCGGCGCTTGCGTGCCTCGCGCAGCAACAGGTCTGCTCCGGCCAGATCCATGGTGTTGATGCTCTTGGACATCAGCAGCAGATGCTTCTGGTCCGGCTGCTGCTTGCGGATCTCGTCGAAATGATTCTCCACGTGTTCCACGGCCCCGAAGTACAGCGATCCCTCCACGCGCAGGATCTTCATCTGGGGGCACTCGGGGAAGTCCCCCTGCACTTCGAGCATGTTGCGTTCCGGCACCCGCGGGTCAGGCACCAGGCTGCGCATGGCGGGGTGGGCCGATCCGTACAGGTGGATCAGCAGCGAAGCGGCGACCCCGGCGAGGATGGCGATCTCGAGGCTGAGCAGCAGCGTCGCGCCGAAGGTCACCAGCAGCACGGCGGCCTCGCCGCGGTCGGTGCGGAGGATGTGCCGGATATGCCGCAGGTCGATCAGGCCCCAGGCCACCAGGATCAGGAGTGCCGCCACGGCCGCCATGGGGATGAATTCCGCCCACGGGGCGAAGAAGATCACCAGTACCGCCAGTATCACCGCCGACATCGCGGCTGCCAGCGGCGTCTTAGCGCCGGCGTCGAAGTTCAGGCCGGTGCGGTTGAAGGAGGCGCTGGAGGGGTAGCCGGAGAAAAAGCTGGCGGCGATGTTGGACAGGCCCTGGCCGACGAACTCCTGGTTGGCATCGATGCGCTGTCCGGAGCGCAGCGCTACGGCGCGTGCGATGGACATGGCCTCAGTGATGCTGAGCACCGTGATGGCCAGCGCAGTCCCGGCGAGCGCGCCCAGCGTTTCAGGGGATAAATCCGGGGAGGACAGCGGCGGCAGGCTGGCCGGTATGGCATTGACCATGTGCAGTCCGGCGGCCTCACCGACCAGGGCGGTGATCACCGCGGCGGCGATGCAGCCTGCACCGATGGCCACGATCATGTAGGGCACCTTGGGCACAAACCTGCGTGCAGCGATGCCGGCAACCAGCGTGACCAGGCCGACGGTGACCGTCCAGGGATGCGACTCGGGCAGGCGCAGCAGCGTGTCGGCGAGGGTCTGCAGCGCCCCGGCGTGGCGGGCGAGGTCGATGCCGAAGAAGTCGCGCAGCTGGCTGGTGAGGATGAGCACCCCCGCACCGGCAGTGAAGCCCACCACCACGGTGTGCGAAATGAAGTTCACCAGCGTGCCCAAGCGGGCCAGGCCCATGGCCAGCATCAGCATGCCCGACATGAAGGCGAGGGTGAAGGCGTAGGAGAGGTAGCTGGGGGAACCCGGCAGCGCCAGCGGCGCCAGCGTGGCAAATACGAACAGCGACACCGCATTGGTGGGCCCGGACACCGCATGCCAGGACGAGCCGAACAGCGCCGCCACCAGCGCCGGCACCATGGCGCAGTACAGGCCGTACTCCGGCCCGACCCCGGCCAGGATGCCAAAGGCAATGCCCTGCGGCAGCACCACGACGGCGCTCACCAGCGCTGCCAGGGCGTCGGCGCGCACGCTGTCCCGGTTCACCATGGGCCACCATTTGAGGAAGGCGAGGGCTGGATTCATGGGCGCTGTCAGGGTTGGCGGTTCAGTGGTGAAACAAATGTTTTGGCGACCACTGCATGCACGCCGATGCGGCAGGCAGGCGTGATACGGCAGGCCTGATATTAACCGCTCGTGCCAGCCCCTTGCACCAGGCCAGAATGTTTCTGGCACACAGGTATCCCGGTGGCGGCGCTCCATGGTGGTGCGCATCTGGAGCAGCACCGAGGTGCCGGCATACAATTGCGGCATAGCACCTGTTCCGGAGCCCTGCATCTTGCGCAATCCCTTTCGCCGCGAACCCGCCTCGCCGCATCTTGACCGCATCCGCAGTTTGTCGCTGTTCATCGGCCTCTCGCCGGCGGAGTTGCGTCTGGTCGAGCAGCTCATGCATGAACGCGCTTACCTCGCACGGGAGGTGATCTTCGACGAGGGCGAGGAGGGCCACGCGATCTACATCATCCTCGAGGGCGAGGTGTCGATCACCCGCACGCGGGCCGGGGTGGTGAGCGAGGTGGCGCGGCTGGGCGTCGGGGACTTCTTCGGTGAACTCGCCCTGCTGGATGGCGCGCCCCGCTCGGCCGATGCGCGTGCGGTTGGCGATGCGCGGCTGGCGGTGTTCTTCCGCGATGACTTTCTCGAGCTGCTGGACACCCACGGGCGCATCGCCTCCAAGATCGCGCGCCAGCTCGCGCGGCATATCGGCGGGCGCATGCGCGAGATGGCGCTGGCCGCGAACGCGCACCAGCACCTCTGATGGCCAGCCACGATCAGGAACTGGAATCCGAAGGCTCCGGCCCGCTGGTCTGGTGCGCCATCCTCGGCATCACCTGCCTGCTGCTGGTGTTCCTGCAGAAGCTGCTCTGGCTGGTGGTGCCGGCGCTGCTGGCGCTGATCCTGTACTACCTGCTGTTCCCGGTGATGAACCGGCTGATCTTCCGCGGACTGACGCGGGAAGGGGCGGCCAGCTCGGTCATGCTGGGCTTCCTGCTGTTCATGTCGGTGGCCGGGCTGTTGGTGGCGCCCTGGGTCACCCGCCGCTTCGCCGACACCAATGCGCTGGTGTCACGCTACATGGACGGCGGGCTCACGCTGCTGGACAAGTCGCTGCGGGCCCTGGAAAGCGCCTGGGCGCCGCTGGCCAACGCCCATCTGGCCGACACCGTGGTGCAGCGCCTGAACAGCATGGAAGGCCATGTCACCGAGTACATCGAGCCGGTGGCCATGGGCATCATGGCCTGGGCGCCTTCGCTGCTGCTGGCGCCATTCCTGGCCTTCTTCTTCCTGCGCGACGGACAGCGCTTCAAGCGCTTCATCGCCGAGGCGGTGCCCAACGCCGTGTTCGAGCGCTCACTGTTTCTGCTGAACGAGGTCGATCGCACCCTGCGCGCCTACTTCATCGGGCTGGTGAAGCTGACGGTGCTGGATACCTTCACCCTGGCGGCCGGGCTGGCGCTGATCAACGTGCCCGGCGCGCTGGCGCTGGGATTCATTTGTGCGGTGCTGGCCTGGATCCCCTATGTGGGCACGGTGCTGGGCGGGCTGCTGGTGGTGCTGGTGGTGGCGACGGACTTTCCCGGCGACCCGATGATGGCCTACTGGGCCATCGGTCTGTTCGGGGTGGCGCGCCTGCTCGATGATTTCGTGTACATGCCGATCACGGTGGGCAAGAGCCTGCAGATGCATCCGCTGATCACGGTGCTGATGATCTTCGTCGGCGGTGCCGTGGCGGGCATCACCGGCCTGATGCTGGTGCTGCCCCTGCTCGGGGTGGTGATGGTGGTCGGCAAGACCGTGGGCAGCGTGGTGACCGATCCACGCCTGATGGCGCGGCACCGGCATGCCCGTGAATTGCGCCGGGTGACCGCTTCGGCTGACCTGCGCTAGGCATCCGGAACATCCTGCGGGCCTGCGCAGGTGAGGGTTTACCACCTTGTCAAAGGGGGCCGACTCGGCGAAGCCGAGCGGGGGGATTTTCACCAGGCAGGCGAATCTGCACGCCCTCACCGAGCCTTGCTGCGAGTCCTGATCATGATGGTCGCTTTGCCGACAGGGCATCCAAAGACATCCATCGCATCTGCCTGATGGCGACTGCTGCCATTCAAGCGTAGCGGTTGAAAATCCCCCCGCTCGTTCGCTGCGCTCACGAGTCGGCCCCCTTTGACACGGTTCTTCACCGATTTGCGGGGAAAGGTCTGGTATCTGCGAATCTGTCTGCAGTGCCTACCGAAACAATGGCCTCATATCTGGAAGCAGGGATAACTCACTA
>CAIPGJ010000945.1 GCA_903864555.1 uncultured Pseudomonadota bacterium
CTCGAAGGTGTGCACCGGGAAGGTCGGAATGCCACTGCCTTCCAGCAAGGCCATGATCTCGGCGGTACTGCGTTGTGCCAGTTCGTCGGAGACCATCTGGTAAAGCTCGGAGATGTGCTGGGTGCGGCTGCCCATGTCGCGAAAGCGCGGATCGCTGGTGAAAAGCTCCCCTTTGCCGATGCGTTGCAGGAAGGCCTTCCAGTCCTTGTCGGTGTAGACCACGCAGCAGCACACCCCGTCGCGCGTGGCATAGGGCCGGCGCGCGCTGGATACCAGCCGCGGATAGCCGAAGTCCCCCAGCGGCGGCTCGAAGGTATGCCCATAGAGATGGTCGCCCAGCACATAGGTGGTCATGGTCTCGAACATGGGCACGTCGATGGACTGCCCTTCGCCGGTTTTCGCCTTGTGGTACAGCGCGGCATTGATCATGCCCATGGCGTAGAGGCCCACCGAACGGTCGGCGATGGTGACGGGAAAGAAGCGTGGAATGCCGCCACTGTGCTGCGCATTGAGCATGGGGATGCCGGTGGCACCCTGTATGACGTCATCGACGGCACCGGCTTCGGCATAGGGTCCACGCTGGCTGAAGCCGAACATGCCCACATAGATGAGGCCCGGATTGACCGCACGCAATTCATCGTAGGACAGCCCGAGGCCGCGCATGCTGTGCGGACGCAGGTTGTAGGTGAGAACGTCAGCCGCCTTCACCAGCGCCAGCAGCGCCTCGCGCCCGGCCGGCTGCTTCAGGTCGAGCACGATGCTGCGCTTGTTGCGGTTGAGGTTGAGGTAGAGCGGCCCCATGCCCTTGCTGCGCATCGGGCCGATGCCGCGCGTGCGGTCACCCTCGGGTGCCTCCACCTTGATGACGTCGGCCCCGAGGTCGCCGAGGATCTGCGTGGCGTACGGCCCCATCAGCACCGAAGTGAGGTCGATGATCCTGACGCCGGCAAGCGGTCCTGCCATTGAGTTTCGTCCCATTCCATGGAGTGGCGGCGAAGCAGCCGTCCCTCTGAACGCATAGTTCTATTGATAGAACTATTAAAACACAGCCCGGGAAGTCTTACCAAAGCGCCCTGGCGAATGGCCTGGCAAACAGGGCTTTGCCTTGCATCCAGGGTCGGACCCGCTTGCCGGCATCCCTATCCGGGACCTGGAAACTGATGGAGTGTGGATTTGTTCCTGTTTTTCTGCCGGGGCAGGACGTATGCTGATGGCATGCAATCTCGAAGCGACACCCTCCTCACCATGCAAACCCGGGTTCATGACATCCCGTCGCAGAACAAGCCGGGCGTCAGCATCGGCATGATTCTCGCCGTGCTCGCCCTCACGCTGTTCACCGTCGCCCTCGGGGTGCGGATTTACATCCTGTAGACAGCGCAGGCACGACTGCGGCCGTAGCGTCGAACTGCGGTCAGTCCAGCCTGGCCCCGGATTTCTGCACGATCTCGCCCCACTTGCGGCTTTCGCTGTCGATGAGGCGGGCAAACTCCTGGGTCGGCTTGACGAAGGGCTCTGCGCCCATGGCTGACAGCGCCTCGATGAGTTTCGGCTGCCGCAGCGTCACCGCGGCATCATCAACGATGCGCTTCACCACGTCCGCGGACAGGCCCACCGGACCGAGCAGCGCAAACCACACGCTCACGTCATAGCCTGGCACCACGGTGTGGATGGGTGGCACACCGGGAAACTGCGACGCCGGGTTCAGGCCCGACAAGCCCAGCGCGCGCACCTTGCCCTGCCGGGCGAACTCCACATGCACCAGATAACTCTGGATCATCATGTCCAGGCGCCCGGCGAGCAGGTCGATGGTGGTCTGGTTGGCGCCCTTGTAGGGCACATGCAGGAATTTCGTGCCGGTCATGGATTCAAACAGTGCCACGGCCAGGTGGCTGGAGGTGCCTACGCCGCCGGAGCCGTAGCTCAGTTGTCCGGGCCGCTTCTTCGCCATGGTGATCAGTTCGGCCATCGACTTCACCGGCAGCGAAGGATGCACCACCAGCACATTGGCCGATGAGGCCAGGGTGGTGACCGGGGTGAAGTCCTTCACCGGGTCATAGCCCAGCTTCGAGTACAGGTGCTGGTTGATGGCCAGGGTGCCGGTGGTGGCAAAGAACAGCGTGTAGCCATCCGGCGCCGCACCCGCCACGGCCTGCGCGGCGATCGCACCCCCTGCGCCAGGGCGCCCGTCCAGCACGATCTGTTGTTTCATCTGCTGGGAGAGCGAGGCGGAGATGACGCGGGCCAGGTCGTCGGTGCCGCCGCCCGGCGGAAAAGGCACTACCAGCCGGATGGATTTCTCCGGATAAGCCGCCAGGGCTGGCGCCAGCAGGCTGCAGCAGCCCAGAAGCACAGCGGACAAGCCCTGGACGATCGGCTTCATGCCCTCTCCTTCGCAGTCAGTTCCGCCAGCGCCGTTTCCGCGGCGACATAGCCCAGCACCGAAGCCGACAACAGGCCATTGCCCGAGACATAGCCCGAGCCGCCGGCCTTGCCGCTGATGCAGGTGGCCGCGCCACCGCCGGCAAACAGGTTGGGAATGGGCGAGCCATCGGGTCGCATCACATGGCCTTGCAGGTCCACCATCAGTCCGCCCTGGGTGTGGAACAGGCAGGCCTGCACCCGCGTCACCACATAGGGCGGCTGCAAGGGCGCCATGCCGAATGCCTTGCGCCCGAAAGGGTCCGCCAGTTCACCGCGGGCGGTGCGCTGGTAGGCATCGAAGGTCCGTGCCAGGCCCGCCTCATCGATGCCGTGGATGGCGGCCAGCGCAGCAATGCTGTCGGCCTGCTGCGCCCCGCCCATGGCCACCAGGTTCTTGTAGGTCGCCAGATGCTCGCCGATATAGTCACGGATGCGCGTGTCGTAGATGGCA
>CAIPGJ010000946.1 GCA_903864555.1 uncultured Pseudomonadota bacterium
GCACCGTGAAGTAGGCCAGCGGCAGCGCGATCAGCGAGGACATCAGCACCGTCATCAGCGCCACGTACAGGCTGTTCCAGAACGCCTCGCGCATCAGCGAGAGTTCGAAGAAGGAGGCGAAGTGCGCCAGCGTCAGCGAGCCGTCGGCATTGCTGAAGGCGATGTAGACCACCGACAGCACCGGCAGCACCAGGAAGGCCAGCAGGAAGCCCGCGATCGCAACGGCGACCGCGGTGGGTACGGGGGGGAAGTGCCGGCTGCCCAGGCCGCTCAATCCGCTCAATCCAATCAAGGCCGTTCAGCCCCGGCGTACTGGCGGATGGCACATCGCACTGCAGGTGCTGCGGCCGTGCGGGATGGCGGTAGCCTTACTTCGCAAGGGCGGCTGCCTGGCGGGCGAGGTCGGCCGCGCGCGCGTAGTTCTTGCGTGCATCGCTGGACCAGTGCTCCTCCAGCGCGGTGACGCGCTTGGTGGTCTCGGCGTCCTTCTTGGTGCTGCGGAACACGGCGAGGAACTCCTTCTCCTTCACGCGCTCGTCGCTCACCAGCGGGGTGAAGGCCAGCTCACGTGCCTCGGCCAGCAGCTTCTGGCCCTGCGCATTGGGTTTGGCGGCGAGCTTTGCCGTGGCTTCATGGATGGCCTTGGTGGCCGCCGTCAGTTCCTTGTGGCGGAAGGTGATGGTCTGGTCGAACAGCGCCGAGACCACGTAGTAGCGCGATTCGGCGAGGTCCGAATCGAAGTTCACCTTGGCCTTGATCTTGCCGCCATAGGGATTGGGGTAGCCGGCGGGGGCTTTCTTGTAGGTTTCCGGCAGCACCGGCAGGCGGCTGACCTTCGGGTCGAGCAGCAGCAGCTGGCCTTCTTCCGACAGCGACCAGGCGATGAAGCGCCGGCCCATGTCGGCATTCTTCGCCCCGTTGATGAGGCCGATGTTGGCCGGCACGATGGCGGTCACACCGGGATAGATGAATTCCACCGGGAAGCCCGAGTTCTTGGCCGCCAGGCCGAAGAAATCGATCACCAGGCCCACGCCGTACTGGCCGTTGGACACGCCATCGGGCACGCCGAAGCTGCGCTCGGTGATGGCGGCGGCGTTGCCGGAGATCTGCAGCAACTGGCTCCAGCCCTTCGACCAGCCTTCACCCTGCAGGATGGTTTCCACGGTCAGGTGCGTGGTGCCCGAGCGCGAGGGCGAGGACGTCGCCACATGGCTGAAGTACACCGGCTTCACCAGATCCGCCCACTCCTTCGGTTCGGGGACCTTGTTGGCCTTCATGTAGCGGGTGTTCCACATCAGCCCGTAACCGGCCAGCGCCTGGCCGCGGTAAAAGCCTTGCGGATCGTTGATGGGATAGTTGCCGATCTTGTCGGGGATGCCCTTCACGCCCGGGTCGTATTTGGTGAGCAGGCCGTCCTTGGCCAGCACTTCGAAGGCGTCTGGCGCCGAGGCCCAGAACACGTCAGGGCGGTTGCCCATGCCGGTCTCGCGCACATAGGCCACGCCGGCGGGCGTGCCCTTGTTGAGGATTTCCACCTTGCTGCCGGGGAACCTCGCCTCGAAAGCTTTCTTGTAGACGTCGGTCAGTTCCTTGGGGAAGGAGGTGAGCACGGTGACCTGCTGGGCCTGCAGGGCGCCGCTGGCGATGAGGCCCAGGCCGAGGGCGATACCGGTCAGCGCCTGGCGTAGCAGATGGGGCAGGGGGAACATGGTTTTCTCCTCAGGGGCGGGCGGCCTGGATGACCGCCTCGTGATGGACCGCTTGTTCTGTGCTGCGGGCAAAAGAGTATTGCAGGGCAATGAATAACACAAGCTGCACAGGCGCGGGTTTGATCCGGCGCAAGGTGGGGTGGTGGCGGGGTATTCCGCGGCCAGCAAAGCAGCCTGATGCACATCCCATCCGTAACACGGTGAGCCGGCCGGATTCATCGCTGCCCCGAAATGAATGATCACATTATCTGTTTAGGCCCAATAACTAAAAAGTGGGTAATACAGAATCGATAACAATTACATCTTCGTCTTCTGCCCCCACCTTCCGCGATACACCCAGCCCCCTGCGAGCATGGCTACGCCGACGATCCAGAAAATGGCCTGCACGCCGACGAAGGAGGCGAGTACCCCGGCGATCAGCGGCAGCACGAACTGGGCGGCCATGCCCAGGGACATGCGCAGGCCCATGGCCTCGCTGTAGCGTTCCCGGGGGGCGTTCTCGAACAGCGCGGTCTGCGCCATGGGCGCGGCGAAGGACTGGCAGGCGCCCATGAGGAAGGCGCACACGATGAGCAGCCACACCTGGCTCACCAGGCCGTAGATGATGCAGACCCCGGCGGTGAGCGCGAGCGACAGCAGCATGGCCTGCCAGGGGGTGAAGGCGCGCGCCACGGGCCCCGCGAACAGCCGCATGACGAACACCGCCGCCGAGTAGGTGGCGATGATGATGCCGATGCTGGAGGCGGAGATGCCGAGTGACTTGCCGTACACCGGGGTCATGACGAGGAAGATGTCCCAGGCGAGCATGAAGTACACACCCATGAGGTAGACCGGGAACATGCCTGGATGAAACAGCAGCTCGGTGGGCCGGCCGCGTTTGGTCCCCGCCTTCGGTTGTGCGGGCAGCGTGTCCTGCCCGGGCAAGCGGCCCAGCAGCACCAGCGGCAGCGACAGCAGCGGCAGTGCGGTCATGATCAGCGCCGCGGCGCGAAAGCCGAGGTGGTCGATGGCAAAGCCTGCGGTCAGGGGGCCCAGGGTGTTGGCCGCCGAGGTGCCCAGGCCCAGCCAGGTGAAATTGATGGGGCGCTGCGCCGCGTCGCCATGGCGGCCGGCCAGCGCGGTGCAGATGATGTTGAGCGCGATGTAGGAGGCGCCCACCACCGCGCCGGTGACCATTAGCGCCGCGGTGTCTTGCCACAGCGCGCAGATGAGCAGGCCCGCCGAGGACATCACGATGTACAGGATGAGCGGCTTGCGCGCGCGGTGCCGGTCGGCCATGCGGCCCAGCGGCACCGAACCCACCATGGGCACCACGGCGAACAGACCCACCAGCAGGCCCACCATGGTGGGCGAGGCCCCGAGGAACACCGCATACAGCGCCACCAGCACCCGCCCGCCGGAAAACGCGGAGTGGTTGAGGAAGTTGAAGGCGGTGAGGTAGTGGATGGGTTTCATGGCGGAACAGCGGACCGGCATTGCATGGCAAGGCCCGCATTATCGCCTCTGGCGGAATTTCCCCGGAGATCGGGGAACAACCATTGCACAGGGGCTGACATTGTGGCGCTTGAATCCCCGTCCTCCGGTGGTGGCCTTAAACTGGAGGTGGCCCGGATGGGCGAAGACCGCGGCCACGCATCCCATCACAAGAATCCGCAACCGCAACAGGAGGAGGCAACATGGATCTGCAATTGTCGGACAAGACCGCGCTGGTGACAGGCGCGAGCATCGGCATCGGTCATGCCATCGCGCGGGCACTGGCTGCCGAAGGCGTTCAGCTATGCATCATGGCGCGGCGCCGCCCGCTGCTGGAGGAACTGTCTGCGAAGATCGTCGCGGCGGGCGGCAAGAAGCCGGTAATCGCGCAGTTCGACATCATGGAAGATGGCGCGGCCGAACGTCTGTCGAAATTCGCCATCGAGGCGCTCGGCCGGGTCGACATCCTGGTCAACAGTGCCGGCGGCAGTCGTCCGGCGATCAAGATGAGTGCGCCTGAAGCCGAATGGGAAGAGGTCATGCTGCTCAATTTCGTGCGCCTGCGCCAGCTTACCCACGCACTCGCGCCGCAGATGATGGCCAATGGCTTTGGCCGCATCATCCACATCACCGGCAAGTCCGAGCCCTCGCTGGGCGGGCTGGTGGCGGCCACGCCTGCCAAGGCGGCGATTCATGGCTGGTCCAAGGCACTGTCGCGCGATGTTGGCCGCCAGGGGGTCACCGTGAACTGCCTTGCGCCGGGCCACATCATGAGCGAGCAGATTCGCCGCAAGTACACCAAGGAATTCATGGCGGCGCAGAACGAGACCGAGAGCGCCGTCGGTCGCTACGGCGAACCGGAGGAGCTGGCCTGCCTCGCCACCTTTCTTGCATCACCCGTGGCGGGCTACATCACCGGAACGGTGATCCCGGTGGATGGGGGGCTGAAGCGCTACGCATTCTGATTGCAGTTTCTTCCCACGGGTGGCGCCCGAGGCGCTGCGCAAAATTGGAGCGGAACCATGTGCAAATCACGCGTGTTGCGGTCTGGGGAAGGTGTTGCGGGGATGCTGTTGCTGGGCCTGGGTTTCACCAGCATTGATGTGATGGCCCAGCAGGCCAGGGTCTGGCCCGTGAAGTCGGTGAGGCTGGTGGTGCCTTTTCCGGCGGGAGGGTCGGTCGATCTCACCGCCCGTGTGGTGGGACAGAACCTGCGCGCGCGGCTGGGGCAGCCGGTCATCATCGACAACCGGCCCGGCGCCGGCATGATCATCGGCCTCGACCTGGTGGCCAAGGCGCCACCCGATGGTTACCACTGGGTCATCACCTCCAACGGGGTGACCATCAATCCCAGTGTGTACAAAAAACTGCCCTATGACACCCTGACCGATCTGGCGCCGGTGACGCTGATCTCGACCACGCCTTCCATCCTCACCGTGCATCCTTCAGTCCAGGCGCGCACCACCGGTGATCTGGTGAAGCTGGCCAAGGCACGGCCGGGGGAGCTGATGTACTCCTCATCGGGGGTGGGCAGCGGCAACCATCTTGCCGCGGCCCTCTTCAATTCCATGGCGGGCATCAGCACCACGCATGTGCCCTACAAGGGCTCGGTACCTTCGTTGCAGGCGGTGGTTTCCGGTGAAGTGCAGTTCCAGTTCGGAAATCCCATTGCCTCGATACCCCTGATCAAGGCGGGCAAGCTGCGTGGTCTGGGCACGACGGGTGTGAAGTCCATCATCTCCATGCCGGACCTTCCCCCCGTTGCGGATTCGGGCGTGCCCGGCTACGAGTCCAACCAGTGGTATGGCCTGTTTACCACCGGAGGCACACCGCCTGCGATCGTCAAGCAGATCCAGGCCGACGTGGCGCAGGTGATCGCCCTGCCGGAAGTGAAGCAGCCGCTTTTGGCCGAGGGCGCCGAGATGGTGGGCAACCTGCCCGAGCAGTTCGCCGCGTTTGTGCAAGCGGAGATTGGCAAGTGGGCGAAGATCGTGCAGCTTGCGGGGGTGACCGCAGAGTAGGCTCCGGCGGCGAGATCTGATTATTCAGCTTGCTGTGCCGGTGCGCTGCTGGCCCCAGCGGTGGCGTTCGCGCCAGCCGCCGAAAGCGAGCAGGATACCGACCAGCCAGAACAGGGGCTCGACCCCGACAAACGAAGCGGCGCTGCCGGCGGCGAGGGGCAGCACGAACTGGCAGCCCATGCCCACCGAGAAACGCAGTCCCAGCGCTTCGCTGTTGCGTCCGGGCGGCGATGCGGTCACCAGCTCGCTTTGGGACATGGGCGTGGCGAAGGCGTTGCCCACGCCCATGACAAAGGCGCAGATCATCAGCAGCGGCACCGACTGCACGAACCCGTAGGCCACCAGGCTCACCGCCGAGAGCGCGAGCGACATCAGCATCACCTGCCAGGGCGTCCACGCGCGTGACACCGGGCCGGCCACGGCACGCATGGCGAACACGGCCACCGAAAAGGTGGACATGATGGTGCCGATGACCGAGGCGGAGAGTTGCAGCTGGGCACCATACACCGGGGTCATGACGATGAAGATGTCGTAGGCCAGCATGAACAGCACGCCCATCAGGTAGACCGGGAACATGTCCCGGTGGAACAGCAGGTCGGCAATCTTCCCGCGCTTGTCGCCGGCCCTGGGCTGGGCCGGCTGCGCATCCAGGCCCGGCAGCAGCCGGAACAGGATCAGCGGCATGGCGAGGAGAGGCATGCAGGCAATGACCAGCGTGGCGGCGGCAAAGCCGATGTGGTCGATGGCCAGGCCCGCGATCAGCGGCCCGGCGCCATTGGCGGCGGAAATGCCGATGCCGATCCAGGAGAAATTGACTGACCGCTGGGCCTGGCCGCCATGTCGACCGGCCAGAGAGGCGGTGAAAATGTTGGTGACGCCGTAGGTGCCGCCGACGGCA
>CAIPGJ010000947.1 GCA_903864555.1 uncultured Pseudomonadota bacterium
CCAGCTTTTCCAGCAGGCGCACGCTGTAACCGTCATAGACCCCCGGCGCGACGAGAATCTTGGGTGCGTAGATGAGGTCCCTGAGTTGCTTGCCCTTGCTGGGCGTGCCTGCTGCTGCCATGTTTAGCTCCTTTGATACGTGCCTATTGCGCCCATTGCGCGACGTGCGTTCTGCGGAAAATGCCTTGTTGACGGCGACCTCAATCTGCCGTGTTGCCGCAGATCATCGCCCCCTCCCCTAACTCCTCACTCCTCACTCCTCACTCCTCACTCCTCACTCGCCAGTCACGGAATCTCGATATCCAGCAGCGGCGCGTACTGCTGGCCGCCGTGGCCATCACTGTCGAGCATGTCGCCCTGAAAGTAGGGCCGGGGTATCGACGCCTTCACTGCCAGCGCATTGTCGACGAAGAAAAACAGCACGTCCTTGGGCGCGAGGCCGTAGCGCTCGGCCACCACTTCGCGCGTCAGGGCACCGGATGCCTTGACCCGTTGGTAGCGCGCCTCGTCCTCGAACATGATGTCGAAGGTGAGCTGGAAAGGACCGGCGTTCTTGCTGCGGATCAGCCGTGCGAGTTCTGCAAGCGTGGTCATGCTGCCACCTTCACTTTCCGGGCATCGCCCTTCACATCCAGCAAGTCCATGGGGAACATCTCGCAGGGGTCGTCCGGTGCCAGCACGTGGTTGACGTTGAAACGGAAGATGGGCCCGCGGTCCAGATGTGCCGGGTTGTACGGGCAGGCCAGCGCGGTGATCAGGCCGCTCCACTTCGGGATGGGCAGGTGCAGACCCTGGTGGCGCGCGATGCCGGCGATGGTCGAAGCGATGTCCTGACTGGACGCGGTGCACTCGATGATCAGGCACAGCTCATGCGAGCGGATTTCCTTCACTGGCTCCAGCGGCCCCATGGTGCCGTCCTTGCCGTAGATGCGGATGTGGATGTGATAGTCCTCGGGTTTCAGCCGGTCGCCGTAGACCATCTTCACGCGCGCATGGCAGCGCGTCTTCAGGCGCTCGGTCCAGTCGTCGATCTGGTTGATGAAGTAGGGGTCGCGCACCGAACCGATGACGATGCTCTGGTAGCCGATCAGCTCGGCACCCTCCAGCTTCACGGTGTAGCGCTTGGCATGGATGAATCCGGAGCCGGAGACCTTCACCGAGCGCTCGCCCACCTGCTCGTAGCGGCTGGTGGACAGGTCCAGCGTGCCAGAGCATTCGATCAGGTGGAAAGGGTCGGCGTTTTCATACAGGCTGTGCGAGGCCACGCTTTGCGGCGTGCAGCGCAGCTCCGGGTCCGGCGCCTCCAGCACGAAGTGGTCCTTGCGCAGCCAGCAGAACATGCAGTCCGGGGTCTTGCGGTTGACTACGGCAGCGGCGCCGCACTCGAGGATCTTCCCCGCATGCCAGGCCATGCCCGGGTCGAAGCCATTCATCAGCGGCATGGCGGCAAAGATGGCGGTATCGCTGGCGCGACCGGCGATCACCACCTCGGCTCCCGCCTCCAGCGCGCGGATGAAGGGCTCGGCGCCCATCATGCCCACGGTGCAGGCGCTGCGATCGATCACCGCCTCGTTGAATTCCGGCGCCGGGTCGAGCGGCGTGATGCGGCCTTCGCCCAGGCGCTGCTTCAGATAATCCTTTTTCTGCTCGGCATGGATCACCGCCAGCTTGAAGGAGAGGTCTTCCTCGTCGGCGATCTCGCGGATGATGTCCACCACGTCGGCGAGCTGCTTGTCATTGCCGCCAGTATTGGCCGAGCCGACCATCAGCGGAATCTTCAGGCGGCGCGCGCCCTTCAGCATGATGCGCAGGTCGCGCTTCACCGCTTCGCGCGGGAAGGCCGCCTCGCCGGTGCCCAGATAGGCCGGGCCGGGATCGGTGGACCCGGCATCAACACCGATGAAATGCGGGTTCTGCGCGAGGC
>CAIPGJ010000948.1 GCA_903864555.1 uncultured Pseudomonadota bacterium
ACCTGCCCGCGCTGCAACGGCACCGGCCACATCCGCGGCGCCGAATCCACCGCCCTGCACATCCTGCGCATCATCCAGGAAGAGGCGATGAAGGAAAACAGTGCCGCCGTGCATGCACAGGTGCCAGTGGACGTTGCCACCTTCCTGCTCAACGAGAAACGCGCCGACATCCACGCCATCGAGGCCCGCCTCAAGGTGAATGTGGTGCTCATTCCCAACATCCATCTGGAAACGCCCCACTACAAGGTGGAACGGCTGCGCCATGATGACCTGAACCAGGAAGGTGCATTGCCAGCCTCCTACGAAATGGTCACCGTGCCGGAGGAGGCCGAAGCCCTTCCCGCAGCTACCAGCGAGGCTCGCCCGTCGCGCCCGCAGGCAGCCGTCCACAACTTCACCCCCGGTCAGCCGGCTCCAATGCCCCCAGCTCCCAGAGCTCCGGTTGCAGCCCCCGTTCAGGAGGAACGGACCGCCGGCGGTGGTTTCCTTGATCGCATCCTCGGGTGGTTCAAGGGTGACGCCGCCAAACCGGCAGCCAACGAAGAGCCCTCTCGCACGCAATCCCGTTCCGGCAGCAACGAAGGACGTGGAGAGCGCACTGAACGTGGTGGCCGCGGGCGGCGTGATGGCCAGGGTGGCCGTGGCGGACGAGAGCAGCGTGAAGGACAAGGACAAAGAACGGATCGTCCGCCTCGTGGTGATCGCAGTGAGCGTGGCGAAAAAGGGGATAGTCCCGAACGTGGTCCACGGCCGGAGCGTCAGGAACGCGGTCCGCGTCCCGAGCAGCAAGGCCGCCCGGACCGTCCACCTCGGGAGCCACGGGAGCCACGCGAATCACGCGAGCCGCGCGAAGGTCGGGAACCACGTGAAGGCCGCGGCCCTCGCGAACCCCGTCGTGATCAACGCTCGGGCGAAACACTCACGGAGCAACAACCCAACCTGACCGGCGAACAGAGCGAAATCCGCGATGCCACACAGCCGAGACTGGCACACTCCACACAGGAAGGTGGTGAAAAACGCCGCCGCCGGGGTGGCCGGGGTGGCGACCGGGAAAACCGCGAGCCACGGCGGGATCGGAACGAGAATGGGCAGCGTACCGAGTCCCCCACCGACTCACAGGCCTTCCCGCTCGCGCAATCACCGGCTCCGATGGAGCCTCAGGTACAGGCCTTTGCCCCAGAAGTGCAGGCGCCAGCTCAGGCAGAAGCCGTATTGCCTGTTACCTCGCCAGTAATTCCGGCCATACCTGTTGCTGCAGCCACACCTGAACCAGTAGTCGAGGCGGCGCCAGCGGTAGTTGCAGCGCCAGATCGCCAGCCGGTAGCTCAGCCTGTGGTTGCATCTGCGCCCGTCCCCGTTGCCCCGGCACCAGTGAATCTGGAACGAGTGCTTCAGGACAGCGGCCTGGTACAAGTTCAAACCAAGGCAGACGTAAAAGCGGACGTAGCTTCGGAGCCGGAATTCAAGCCGGCCAAACGTGAACGCCGTCCGCCGCCTGGGGATTTCAATACCCCCATGCAGCAGGTTGAAACAGGTACCAAGGATGCCAATCCGCCCGCCTGATCAGTGATCTGACTGCAGTTCAAAAAAGGGGGGAGCTATCCCCCCTTTTTTATTGCTACGCCGGGATTCTTAAGTACACCCCCTTGTAGATCCCCCACTTCAGAGGAAACATTTGAACGACTATCCTCGAATCGAGACTTGATCAGTGTTTCCTTAGCTCTGGGACGGCCACAACTCCCGCTGGAAATTTTCCTGCGGGGCATGCCCACGCCTGAACCCTTCGCCGTCGCAGCCAACCTGCAGGTATTTGCCTGCGACAGCAAGGCCGTGCGTCGGGAGGGGGCGCGTCACGGAATGAGCCTGCCCGCAGCATAGGCCCTGAGCCGGCAACTGATCACTCGCCAGCGCAACCCGGCGGCTGAAACGGAAGCGCAGCTCGGACTGGCAGTCCTGAGCCATGCAGTTCACGCCTGCTGTCGCACTTGAGTTCCCTGACATGCTGGTACTGAAAATTTCCGGCAGCCTGAAACTGCTGGGCGGGCTTCCAGCCATTGAAGCGCGCATGTGCAGTCAGCTGGCAGAACTGGGCTACAGCCCGCAGATCGCCTCGGCACCGACATCCAAAGCCGCATGCTGGATGGCTCGCCTGGAAACAGAATCTCACTACACCAGGGACTCCCTGGAACGGACCGTCGCAGCCCTCCCGGTCACCATCCTGCACAAGGAAACACATGGAGGCCTGCAGGCCATTGGAGCCACCACGCTGGCCGATGTTCTGGCGCTTCCCCGTGATGGCCTGGCACGGCGTTTCGGCCAGCCATTGCTCGATGACATCGACCGCGTGCTCAGCAAGCTGCCCGAGGCGTGAACTTTTTTTCAACCACCCCGGCAACTCCACTCATGCATCGAAATCGCCATGGAGGTGAGGCAATCCGAAGCACTCTCTTCGGGGCGCGACGTCTGTTCGTCCAGCTGGCAGGCTTCCTGGCAGCGCGCGCCTGCGGCAGACAGCGCATGACCCTCAAACTGATCCATCGTGCATCCATCACACCAGTCAGCGTCAGCATGACTCTCCCCCGGGCGAGATGCCATGCATTTCACCCTGTTACTACGAGAACAACTGCGCCGTATCAGCCTGGGTGAACCTGTACAGTCGCTGTCCCTGACTGCTGAAGAACTCGTGCCGCTTGCGGGTGAGAACCTGGCCCTGTTCGGCGGAAATGCCGAGGCTACCGCACCGTCATGGCAGCAACTGGTGGATCGACTGCGCAGCCGGCTTGGCAAGGCGTCTGTACATGGCATTTCAAATGCCGAAGACCTTCGCCCCGAGCATTGCAGCGTCGTCAGTGCCCCCGGCACCCGACAGCTGGAACTGGGAATTTCTGAACGTCCCTTCTGGCTGCTGCCTGTCCTGCGGTCAATCCCGGAGGTGGGCGCAGTTGCTCACCATGAGGGTCCGCTCGAACTGCCGGCCGGCCCCGAGGGCATCGAGTCGGGGTAGGTGGGATGGCCAGGAGGCACTGCGTGATTACTTTGTCGCGCGCTCATCCACGCAGGCATTGCTATGGATTTACCGTGAACGCCGACCATCCCGGCCCGGCCAGTGGTACCTGCACGGGTTATTGTCACAAATTATGATCATTTCTGAACATTAAGCATTTAAATTAATAG
>CAIPGJ010000949.1 GCA_903864555.1 uncultured Pseudomonadota bacterium
CCGTCGGCTTGCCGACCTGCCAGATCGAACAAACCAATGCGCCTGTCCGTCCCGGCCACCCGGAACTCCGCCTCGGTATATTCCAGATCATCGACAGCCGCCTCCAGAGCCAGGGCAGCCAGCAGCTTGCCCTCGGACACCACCTTCTTTCCCGCTGAAGCCAGAGCGGACCCGCCCACGAATGCCGATCGCGATCCGACACTGCCCTGACCCGTCGCCTGGTCGGTGTCACCCTGAACGATGCGAACCTTCGAGATATCGATCTGCAGCAACTCGGCGGCAAGTTGTGCAAAGCTGGTTTCCGTGCCCTGGCCCATGGCCTGGGTGCCCGTGAATACACTGACCACGCCTGCGCCATTGACCTTGATGGCAATGGTCTCGGTTGGCACCGCCCCGGTCCACTCTATGTAACAGGCAAGCCCCCGCCCCCGCAGTTGGCCGCGCGATCGGGATTCGGCCTCACGCTGCGGAAAGCCTGCCCAATCCGCGTTTTCCAGAATCTGGTCCAGCATCCGCTCGAACTGGCCGGAGTCGTAGACCTGTCCCATGGGGTTTCGAAACGGGAAGGCCTCCGCAGGAACAAAATTCCGCCGCCGCAACTGTACGGCATCCAGTCCCGTCTGCGCCGCCGCCTTGTTGATGAGGCGTTCCATGAGGTAATTCGCCTCCGGACGGCCTGCCCCCCGATAAGCGCCGGTTGCCATGGTATTGGTAAGCACCGCCTTCATGTGGAAGTCGATCACGGGAATTCCGTAGAGTGAGGTTTGCACCCTCGGTCCGATCATGAGTGGAATGAACAGACTGCTACCTACCGTGGGCGCCCCGACATTGGCTAGTGAACGCATGCGCAGCGCTAAAAACCTGCCCTCTGCATCAAGCGCCAATTCCGCGTTGAACCACTGGTCACGCCCCATGTGCGCATTGAGAAAATCTTCACTGCGATCGGCCCGCCAGCGTACCGGCCTGTCCAGCTTGCGTGCGGCGTAGCAAACCAGCGCATCCTCCTGGGCAAGGCCGGTTTTCATGCCGAACCCTCCACCGATATCCCCCACGACCACCCGGAAATCCTCGGGTTTGCGCTTGAACACGTCGGCTAGCGCCTGGCGGGCACCAGTGGGCGTCTGGTTCTGCGTGTAAAGGGACAGGCGCCCGCCTTCCGGTACGCCGATGGAACAGCGTGGCTCTATCGCATTGGCAATCAGGCGCTGGTTGTGCAATTCCAGTGTCACCACATGGCGTGCCTGTGCGAATACAGCCTCTGCGGCCTGCGCATCACCCATGCGGGCCTCTGCGGCAATGTTGCCGACCGCTTCCGGCCATACCTGCGGAGCCGCTGGCGCGATGGCATCGCGCACGTCCACCACTGCCGGCAACGGTGCATAGTCGACAATCACCCGTTCGGCCGCATCCTGCGCCTGAACCCGGGTCGCCGCGACAATCGCCACCACCGGCTGCCCCACATACATCACCTTGTCTTCGGCCAGTGGAAAACGTGGCGGTACGACCATGGGTGATCCATCGGCACGCTTGAACATCGTGGGCACCGGAATGAAGCCGACACCATCGGCCTTGAGATCCGGCATGGTCCAAACGGCCAGCACGCCAGGGGCGGTCCGGGCAGCACTGACGTCGACCGCCTCAATGCGTGCATGCGGATGGGGTGAGCGCAGCACCACCAGCGCCACTTCATCCTTGAAGCGCCTGTCGTCACTGAACACGCCCTCACCCTTGAGCAGGCGATCGTCCTCTATGCGCTTCTGGGTACGTGAGGCGCCAAAGCGTGCCGAATCGGGGTCGAATTGCATGGAAGTCATGGAAGCACCCGCGAGAGGAAAACAAAATGGTATCAAAGCCCGGCGCACAAGCGGTGCAAAACGGTGGCGCGGTAAAATCGGGTTTTTTTCGCCCTGCCCCATGAAGCTCGCCACTATCAAGAATGACACCCGGGACGGCGCCCTTGCCGTGGTATCGCGGGATCTGAGGCATGCAGTGATCGTCTATGACCTTGCGCCGACCCTGCAGGCCGCCCTGGACGACTGGGCCTACATTTCCCCGCAACTGGAAGATCGCTACCAGGAGTTGAACCGGCAGACCGTTTCCAGGGCCTTCGATTTCGACCCTTCGCAATGCATGGCGCCGCTCCCCCGCGCCTACCAGTGGCTGGATGCCAGCGCCTACCTCCCCCACGTCGAATTGCTCCGCAAGGCACGCGGGGCCGAGATGCCTGCCGACGCGCGCCGGAATCCGCTCATGTACCAGGGGAACTCGGCATGGTTTGTGGGTCCCACCCATCCGGTTCAGGCAGGCAGCGAAGACTGGGGCGTGGACCTCGAGGCGGAAATTGCCGTCATCCTGGACGATGTCGAAATCGCCACACGCCATGACCGTGCCGGCGAATGCATCCGCCTCATCGCATTGGCCAACGACATCTCCCTGCGCACCCTCATCCCAGCCGAACTGGGCAAAGGTTTCGGTTTCGTCCACGGCAAGGCCGCTACGGCATTCTCGCCCGTGGCTGTTACACCCAACGAGCTAGGGGAAGCATGGGACGGCAAGCGCCTTCTGGGTAAGCTCCGTGTGCTCGTCAATGATGAACTGCTGGGCGAACCCGACACGGGAACCGACATGCAGTTTGATTTTCCAAAGCTGATTGCCCACGCAGCTAAAACCCGCCCGCTGGGTGCCGGCACCGTGCTGGGGTCTGGCACCGTATCCAACAACGGCCACGCTGCCGGCTTCGGCTGCATTGCCGAGCTGCGTGCGGCCCAGACCATCAGGAACGAGGAGCCGCGTTCCTGGCTGAAATTCGGCGATCGGATCCGCATCGAAATGCTCGACGGCGCAGGCAATTCGGTGTTCGGTGCCATTAATCAGACCGTGGTCCAGCACCCGGTGCCACGACGTGCCGTGGATGTGCTGCGCCAGGATCAGGACAACGGAACACAGCCAGCGGAAACGCCAGAACAGGACTAGCCCTTGCGACCGGCGGGCATGCCTGCCGGAGACCTGTTTGGGTCAGGCGTACTTGCGGATGAACTGCCCGATACGCGGGCATACCGCCTCGCGCCAGCGTCGGCCGCTGAAAATACCGTAATGTCCCGCTCCGGGCACTTCGTAGTGTGCCTGCATGCCCGCCGGAATGCCCATACATAGCGCATGCGCTGCCTCGGTCTGGCCGTTGCCGGAAATGTCGTCCAGTTCGCCTTCGATGGTGAGCAAGGCAGTGGCCCGGATGTCCTGGGGTTGCACCAGTTGGTC
Organism: uncultured Pseudomonadota bacterium; assembly: GCA_903864555.1. The sequence goes on from CAIPGJ010000949.1 coordinate 3,259, forward strand.
CCTCACCATCAGGCGCCCCTGCGGCAACTGGAACTCCTGGAACACCCGCTTGATGGTATCCAGATAATACTCAGCGGGCATGTCCAGCACCGCGTTGTACTCATCATAGAACTGGCGGTGCGATTCAGCCGACTCCTGGTCCCCCTCAAGCAGGTGATTGTAGAAATCCCAGTGGGCATCGGCATGCCGGGACGGATTCATCGCCACAAAGCCCATATGCTGCAGAAAACCGGGGTAGACGCTGCGCATGGCCCCCGGATACATGGGCGGGACTTTCTGGATCAGCGTGCGCTCAAACCAGGAATAGGGCTTTTGCAGCGCAAGATTGTTGACGGCAGTGGGACTCCTGCGGGCATCGATCGGCCCACCCATCATGATCATGGTTTTCGGCTTCACGGGGGCATCCGCCGTTGCCATCAGGGACACCGCCGCCAGCACCGGCACCGTTGGCTGGCAGACGGAAATCACGTGCATGTTCGGCCCCAGCAGGGTGATGAACTCACGGACGTAGTCGACGTAATCGTCGAAATGAAAAGGCCCCGCCGAAAGCGGCACCAGGCGTGCATTGACCCAATCGGTGACGTAGACATCATGATCAGGGAGCAACGCTCCCACGGTTTCACGCAGCAGCGTCGCATGGTGGCCGGACAGAGGTGCCACCAGCAGGACCTTGGGATCAGGCTTGTGATCTGCTGGCAGTTCACGCTGGAAATGCAACAGTGTGCAGAATGGCTTGACGAGGGCGGGCTCCTCGAAAACCGGGACAGTCCTTCCGTCAACCTGCGTCTGATCCAGTCCGAAGGCCGGCTTTTCGTAGCGTTGGGTAAGCCGATAAAACAGCTCCGCGCCCGCGGCCATGCGACGGCTGGCAGGCAGGTGCGCAAACAGGTTCATCGGACTGGTCAGCATGTCCATGCTGTGCTTGGCAAACACATTCCAGGGACGCAGCA
>CAIPGJ010000950.1 GCA_903864555.1 uncultured Pseudomonadota bacterium
GCCGTGCTCAGGGTTCATGCAATGTCGGCAAAAGGCCATGAGACCAGCCTGGCTGGCCAAAATCCCCCCGCTGGCCTGCGGCCAGTCGGCCCCCTTTGACAAGGGGTAAACCTCGGTGCTACCTGAAAATCGGCGAGCCCCCTGGAAATACCACCGTGCAATGCTGCTTTCGCCATGGGAACCGGGACGCAGCGCCCCGGCATTCAACGCAAATGAGGCGCCAGTTGCGCCGCGATCCAGGCGCCGTAGGCCTGCTGCAATGCCACCGAAGGATGCGGGTCGACGCTCGAGATGGCGAACTGGCTCACGTTGCGGAACTCGCTGTAGTCGGTGGGAAACAGCGTCTTGGTGGACAGGCGTTCCTCGAAGCGTGACAGCAGCATTCGTTGCAGCGGGTCCAGTTCGATGCGCCGCTTGCGGATCTCGGCCTCCAGTGGCAGATAGACCATGAAGAGCTTGGCCTGGCTGCGACGGATGCGCGCCACTGCAGCATCGACGCGCTGCCAGTCCACGTCATCCGGTGATGCCAGGCGCGGGATGACCGAATGGTCGTGCAGCGGCAGCCCCAGTTGCCTGGCTACACGGCGCAGGTGCACGAAGCGGAATCCGGCGATGTCGCGATACTGGGCGAGGATGGCGGCATTCACCTCGTCTTGCGGTGCGCCCGCCAGCTGCGCCCGGCACCAGGCCTGGGTGGCACGGGGCACGACCAGGTATTCGTCGGCGCCGCAGCCGGAATCCACGGCAAGGCAGGCCGGCGCGGCGGCGATGCGTGGGCGCACGCGCCCGGCGGCATCGCGCTCGGTGCGCACATGCCACCAGCCACGCGTGATGTCATCGCCGATGAATGGCAGCACCACCGCCTGCGGGGGCTGGCGCAGGCGATCGAGTTGGTCTGCAAGATGCACCAGCATGTGCTGCAGGCCGAAGGTCCCGCCGGCGACGTTGAGCACCGACACCGCCTGCCCCGCCGGCCTGCCGGCCTGCAGGTTCACACGGACATGGTCCACCACGGTCATGCCGGCGTTGTTCCAGTGCGAGAAGGAATCGCCCGAGGCGATCAGGCGGACACGCACCGAGGGTGCATCATGGTCCTGCAGCTTGTCCTGCCCACGCAGGCCGTCTCGGTTGGTGCGCGACAGGCCCTCGATGCAGTCGAGCACCCTGCCCCCGCCATCGACATAGGCGAAGGACAGTTGCGTGTCGGGGGCGTAATGCACGCCGAGGCGCTCATCGAATTCACCATAGGTTGCAGGACTCACGCGCATCACCGGGCCGGGTTCGCGTGCCTGCATGATGACTTCGAAGAGGATGAGGGCGAGCGCACAGGCCAGCCCCGTCAATGCCAGCCACAACAGGAGCGCGGCGGGCGCGAACCCGGGGGCGCGCGGGGGCTGGTGCTGGTCGACCTGCCCGCTCACTCAAACTTCATGCCGGCCTGTTTGCTCAGCCGGGCGTAGAGGTCGATCTCCCGGTGGATGAGGGCGGCGAACTCCTGCGGCGTGCCGGTCTGCAGCTCCAGCCCGC
>CAIPGJ010000951.1 GCA_903864555.1 uncultured Pseudomonadota bacterium
GCGCTATTGATCGCATCATGAAAGTCATGAAAGCACAACGCGAGCCCCACGATTTCGCGCAACTCGACCGGCTGTTTTCGCCCCGTAGCATCGGCATCTACGGGGCTTCGCCCAATGCGGCGTCCTTCGGCGCCAAGACGCATGCGCACCTGGAGAACTTCCGTGGCGAAGTCTTCCTCATCAACCGAAAGTACGATGACATCCAGGGCGTGCGCTGCTACCGCAATGTCGCCGATGTGCCGGCGAAACTCGATTGCGTGGTGATTGCCGTGCCGCGCGAAGGGGTGGAGGAAGCGGCGCGTGAATGCGCCGCAGCCGGTGTCAATGGCGTGGTCATCTATGCCTCGGGCTATTCCGAATCGGGATTGCCCGAGCGCATTGCGCAGCAGGAGCGGCTCTCGGCCATTGCGCGTGAGTCGGGCATGCGCATCGTCGGACCCAACTGCATGGGCTTCCTGAGCTTCAGGAGCCGGGCCGAGGTCACTTTTGCCACCGGTGCGGTGAAGACCGATGGCTATCGTCCCGGCGGCATTGCCATCATCAGCCAGTCCGGCGCGGTGGGCTTCGCCATGGCGCAGGCGGCATTTCGCGGCGTGTCCTTCACCCACCTGGTCGCCGGTGGCAATGCATGCGATGTGGGGCCGGCCGACTGCATTGCCTACTTTGCGCAGTTGCCCGATTGCAAGGCCATTGTCTGCGTGTTCGAGGGACTGTCCGATCCCCATGGACTGATCCGTGCCGGCGAGATCGCGCATGGACTGGGCAAGCCCGTGGTGGTGTGCAAGCTCGGCGTGAGCGAAGAAGGCGCCCAGGCTGCGGCTTCGCATTCCGGCTCGCTGGCCGGTGCCGCCGAGGCCTGGCAGGCCGCCTTCGCACGCGGGCATATGGTGCAGGTGAGGAGTGTCGAGGCGGCCATCGAGACTGCCGCATTCTTCAGCAAGGCTGGCGCGTGCATCGCGCCTGGGGCTGGCATTGTCGCTGTATCAGGCGGCGCGGCGGTATCGGCCACAGACCACGCGGCCTTTCATGGTGTGCCGGTACCGCAGCCTTCGCCGCCGGTGATTGAAGCGATCCGCACCATCCTGCCGCCCTATGGCACGCCGCGCAATCCCTGCGATGTCACGGCTGCGGTGGGCAACCAGCCCGAACTGCTCACCGAATGCGGGCGCGCCCTGGCTTCCGATCCCGACATCGGCATCGTCATTTTTCCTTCCACCAGCGTCGGGGGCAACACCGTGGCGCGCATGTCGCAGCTGGCCGATGCCTGCGCGCAGCATGGCAAGCTGCTGTGCGTGGCCTGGATGAGCGGCTGGCTGGGCGGTGCCGGCGGCGTGGAGACCGAACAGCATCCGAACATTGCCTTGTTCCACTCGCTGGATACCTGCTTTCACGCGATCGCGGCCTGGAGCCGCCGCGCGGGGCAAGGGGCTGCGGCGGGCGTACGTGGCATTGATCTGCACGGTGCTGCGGCATCGGCCAGGGCGAAATTGCAGCTGCAAGGGCAGACGGCTCTGGTTGAGCGGGAGGCGAAGCAGGTGCTCTCCGATTACGGTCTGCCGGTGGTGGGCGATGTGCTGGTGCAGTCAGCGGCCGAGGCTGCCCACGCGGCGCAGCATGCGGGATTTCCCGTGGTGCTGAAGGTCGAGTCCCCGAAAATCCTGCACAAGACCGAGGCCGGCGTGGTGCGCCTCAACCTGCGCAATGCCGGGGAAGTCGAAGCGGCTTTTGCGCAGGTCATGGCCAATGCACTGAAGGTGGCCGCAAGCGAGGACATCACCGGGGTGCTGGTGCAGCCCATGGTGCCCGCCGGCGTCGAAATCATGCTGGGCAGCAAGACCGATCCACTGTTCGGTCCCATCGTCATGGTGGGCCTGGGCGGCATTTTCGTGGAGGCGCTGAAGGATGTCCGCATCGGCCTCGCACCGGTATCGCGCGACGAAGCGCTGGCCATGATCGCCGGGTTGCAGGGCAAGGCATTGCTGGATGGCTTTCGCGGCATGCCACCGGTTGACCGCGCCAAGCTCGCGGACATGGTGGTGCGGCTGTCGCAGCTGGCAGCCGACCAGGCAGGCCTCATCGAAGCCATCGACGTGAATCCGGTGATCTGCAATGGCGGGCGCATGCTGGCGGTGGATGCGCTGATCATCCGCAAGCAACCGGCGGTGTCCCTTTACAACACAACCAAGGACGGAGCCTGACCATGAGTGCCGTGGAAGATACCCGGATTACCCAGTCCCTCGGGCAGTTCATCCAGGAACTGCGCTACGAGCACATTCCCGCCGCTGGTGTGGCCCGCGCCAAGGCGTCGCTGCTGGATGCGGTGGGCTGCTGCCTGGCCGGCTCGGTGACCGAGGAGGCAGAGCCCGTGCGGCGCATGGCCGCTGCCGATGGCGGGACGCCGATCGCCCAGGTGCTGGGCCAGTCCCTGCGCCTGCCGCCGGCCGCCGCGGCGCTGGTGAATGCCACGGCCGGGCATGCCATGGATTACGACGACTCCTCACCACCCATGATCGGCCACCCTTCGGTGAATCTGATGTCGGTGCTGTTCGCCCTGGGCGAGCGCCAGGGTTCGACGGGCGCCGACATCGTCACGGCCTACGTGGCCGGCCTGGAGGTGGGGGCTCGCCTGGGCCGCCACCTCAATCCCTCGCACTACGCCGCGGGCTGGCATGCCACCGCCACCCTGGGCACGCTGGCGGCCGCGGCGGCTGCGGCGCGCCTGCTCGGCTTCGACAGCGACCGTGCCCGCACCACCATGGGCATTGCCGCCTCCAGCGCCTCGGGCATCCGCAAGAACTTTGGTTCCATGGTGAAACCCCTGCATGCAGGTTTTGCCGCACGCAATGGTGTGATCGCCGCGCTGCTGGCCGCCGAAGGCCACACCGCCGACCCGGATGTGCTCGATGGCGAGCGTGGTTTCATCGATGTCTTCGGCGGTGCCGAGACACCCGACCTCACCGGCCTGCACTTTGGCCTCGACCAGCCGCTGGAGATCATGGCCTCGGGCGTGGGCATCAAGCGCTACGCCTGCTGCGGCTGCACCCATTCGGCACTTGATGCGCTGCTGGCCCTGCGCGAGGAATATCGCTTCGATGCCGCCAGTATCGCGTCCATGACCTGCACCATGAACGGCCTGGTGCCCGACATCCTCGTCCATCACCGCCCGGCCTCGCCGGCGCAGGCCAAATTCAGCATGGAGTACTGTCTCGCCGTGGCCGCCATCGACGGGGATTGCGGCATGGACCAGTTCAGCGAGGCGCGCGTGGAAGAGTCCCGGGTGCGCTCGCTGCTGGAGCGTGTCACCACCAGCGTCGATCCAGCCATCGAGTACCGCAATGGTGTCTATCCGGGATTGGTGACGGTCAACTTCCGCGACGGCAGCAGCATTTCCCGTTATGCCGATGAAGCCAGGGGCCATCCCGACCTGCCGCTGGCACTGTCCGAGCTGCGCCTGAAGTTCATGAGCTGTGCGCGGCGCGGCATCAGCGAGGATCGTGCGGCTGCCGCCTTCGAATCGCTGGCGGCGCTGGAGCAGCAGGGCGATATCCGCGTGTTGGCCAAACGGCTGGCCGGCTGAGGGGAAACCATGAAGACCATGCGCGCCATCGTCATCCATGACTGGACGCCGCCGGAACAGCTGGTGGCAGGTGAAGCCCCCGTGCCTGAGTGCGGGCCCGGTGAAGTGCGGATCCGCGTGCAGGCTGCGGCGGTCAGTTACTCGGCCTCATTGCTGGTGCAAGGCAAGTACCAGCGCCGGCCCGCCTTTCCCTTCATTCCAGGTACCCATGCCTCGGGCTACATCGATGCCGTGGGCGAGGGAGCGACACGCTTCAGGCCGGGCGATCGGGTGCTGGCCTCGCTGGAACTGGGTGCCTTCGCCGAGTACGTGGTCGCGCCCGAGGCCAATGCCTACGCTATTCCCGACGTCGTGAGCTTCTGCGCGGCCAACACCTTCAGC
>CAIPGJ010000952.1 GCA_903864555.1 uncultured Pseudomonadota bacterium
CCCTTCTTGGCGAAGCTGGCGAAATCGACGTTGCTCACGTCCTTGCGCGACAAGGCCTTGTCCTTGAACTCGGCGGCCTCGTTCTGCGCCTGTTGCTGGGGCTGCTCCTGCGCGCGCTGCACCTCGGGGGCAACCGTGGGCTGGCGTCGCAGCAGGTCTTCGCCCAGCAGCTTGACGCGATCGACCAGCGACACGGTGCGTTCGTCCCGGGCCTTGCCGGGGGCGGCGGCCTGCATCAAGGCCGCGGGCACAGGCAATGGCGGCAGGAATGACAGGGCGCAGAACACGCCCAGCGGCAGCAGGATCCAGCGGGCCTCGCGCGGCAGGGCACGCGGCAGGATGCGCCGCGGGTCTTCTGCCAGCGGAGCGGCGCTGGCGATGGCATCGGCAAGCTGCGCCTGTGCCATGGTCTGTTGCGGATCAGGAGCTTCACCCTGCGTATGGCTTGCCAGCGGCAGTGAATACTCAACCGCCGTGGCCAGGCGATCGTGCAGGCCCCAGGTGCGATCGGCAATGCGTGCGGCAGCCAGCGGCGAGACCTTGCGCAGGCCCAACACCACGGCACCCAGCAGCGTCGCAGTCAGCAATACGGCCAGGGCTAGGCCGCGCACGCCCTCGGATGTCACCGCCTCTTCAAGTCCGGTCCAGGCCTGCAGCGCCAGCAAGGCAGCGGCGATGACGGCACCCCAGAAGGCACCGCGCCAGGCACCACGCTCGGCGCGCCGCCAGCGCACTTCGCGCGCGACCCGGTCGAGCAATCGCTGCAACTCGGGTGGGCTGGCAGCCATGGGGGCTTAGGCCGCGGCCTGCTCGACGCCCTTGCCTTCGCGAGCCTCCACGGTGGCGAGGATCCGGTCGATCACGGCATCACTGTCCAGGCTTTCGGATTCGGCGGCGAAGTTGAGCAGCACGCGATGGCGCAGCGAGGGCATGGCCATGGCGCGGATGTCCTCGACGCTGACGTTGTAGCGCCCGCTGGTCAGCGCGCGTACCTTGGCTCCCAGCACCATGGACTGCGCGGCGCGCGGACTGGCGCCGAAACGCACATAGCGCCGCGTCACCTCGGGCGCTTCGCCCCATTGCGGGTGCGTGGACATGACGATGCGCGTGGCGTAATCGCGCACATGGCTGGCAATGGGCACCTCGCGCACCAGCGATTGCGCATCCATGACCTGGGCCTCGTCCATGACCCGCTCCACCGTGGGCAGATGCGTCTGGGTGGTGCGGTCGATGATGGCGTTCAGTTCCTCCACCTGCGGATAGCCGACCTTGAGCTTGAACATGAAGCGGTCCAGTTGCGCCTCGGGCAACGGATAGGTCCCCTCCATCTCGATGGGGTTCTGCGTCGCCAGCACGAAGAAGGGCCGGGGCAGCGGGCGCGAATGGCCGCCCACGGTCACGGCCTTCTCCTGCATGCCTTCGAGCAGTGCCGATTGCGTCTTGGGCGTGGCGCGGTTCACTTCGTCGGCCAGCAGGATGTTGGCGAAGATGGGGCCGGACTGGAACTTGAAGTGCCGCCCGCCTTTTTCGTCCTCGACCATGATGTTGGTGCCGACGATGTCCGAGGGCATCAGATCGGGGGTGAACTGGATGCGCGCAAAGGACAGATGCAGGCTTTCGGCCAGCGTGCGCACCAGCAGCGTCTTGCCCAGGCCTGGTGCGCCCTCCAGCAGCACGTGCCCGCCTGCCAGCATGGCATTCAGCACTCCGGAGATGATGTCGGCGTGCCCGACGATGACTTTTTCAAGCTCGCCACGCAGTGCGCTGTAGGCACTGGTGAATGCTTCGACACGTGACTCCCGATTCAAAGGAAACTCCTTATCAGTACTGGGATGGCAGGGACGGGCTCTCTTGTGTTGACTGGCGCGGACTGGTGCTGCGGACTGTCTGAGTCGCCAATGTAGCGCAAACGGCCATCCCCGCAAAACAGTTTGCTGCCTGTTTTATTCCACGGCCGGTTTGATGTTGCATTCTGGCCAAGCAGCCAACTACAGCGCCATCATGGCGCGGATATTATTATCAATTAATAGAGATATAGTCTGTCAATATTGGGTATAAACAATGATTATGATCAGGCCACCGGCGCCTTCCGGGCCGCCTCAACGCGGATGCGGCCAGCCCGGCAAACTGAAAACCGGTGCCATTTCATCGGTGTACGAGAATTGTCGCGGAACGCGGTCGGCCAGGGCCAGTGCGTAGGGCGTGGATTCGATCAGGATGGCCATGTGCTGATCGGAGAGATCGAATCCGGCCCGCCCGGCGGCGATGGCAGCGTGTGCCCGGTAGGCCTCGTCGATTTTCGCCGCGCCGTGCGGCTCGAGGTCGATGTGGGTGGCGTCACGCCCGGCCCGGCTGACCTCGGGGTGGCGCTGATGCCACGGGGTGGCCTGCTCATAGGCATGCGCGATGCGCAGCAGCATTGCCTCCTCCCAGGGCCGGCCCATGATCTGCATGCCCAGCGGCAGCCCGCTCTGGCTGAATCCGGCGCAGATGGCCAGGGCCGGCGCCCCGGTGACACTGCAGAAGGCGCCGATGCTGGGCTTCAGCCACTTGTCCACCGAGCCCAGCGCATGGTGCTGGGCCAGGCTGGGGGCCGGGCCATTGCCGACACTGATGAGGGCATCGTATCGCTGGTACACCGGCTCCAGCTCGGCCAGCATGCGGCCGCGCTCGCGCAGGGCATTGACGTAATCCGAGGCGGTGAACAGGCAGGCCGGCAGGCAGCGCGACAGGAAGTGGTGGCCATACTCACCGGTGCGCGTCTGCAGGGTCTTCTGGTGCAGCGAGAACAGTTCCGGCTCGCTCATCATGATGCGCACGGCGTAGTAGTCATTGATGGAGCGCACGCGCGTCTCCTCGACCTCGGCGCCCAACTGGCGGAACACCTCGAGCGCGGCATCCACCGCGCCGCGCAGTTCCGCATCACAGGTCTGGTCCTCTTCGGAGAAATGCCGCAGGAAGCCGATGCGCAAGCCCTTCACGCCCTTGTCCAGCCCGGCCAGGGCCCGCGAGGGCGCCGCCGCGACGCTGGCGCGATCCCTGGCGTCGTGGCCTTCGAGCACGTCCAGCATCAGCGCGGCATCGCGCACCGTGCGCGTCATCGGCCCGACGTGGTCGCAGCTCTCCGAGAAGGGGATCACGCCGGTGCGGCTGACCCGCCCGAAGGTCGGCTTGAGACCGACGATGCCACAGAGGAAGGATGGATTGCGGATGGAACCACCGGTGTCGGTGCCCAGGGCGCCGGCCACCAGGCCCGCCGCCACCGCGGCACCCGAGCCGCTGCTCGAACCGCCGGTGAAATGGCCGGTGTTCCAGGGATTGCGGGCCGGCGGGCGCGACAGGTCGAAGGACGGGCCGCCATGGGCAAATTCGTGGGTGGCGAGCTTGCCCATGAGCACGGCGCCCGCCGCATACAGTTTCGTGGTGACCGTGGCATCGCGCGTGGGGACGTAATTGGCCAGGATGCGTGACTGCGCCGTGGTGGCGATGCCAGCCGTCTCGAACATGTCCTTCAGCCCAAAGGGGATGCCGTGCAGCGGCCCACGCCAGTGTCCGGCGGCGATCTCGGTCTCGGCCTGCCGTGCCTGCTGCAGCGCCAGTTCCGTGGTGCGCAACAGGAAGGCATCCAGAACGGGATTGAGCGCCTCGATGCGCTCGATGTGGGCCTGGACCAGTTCCACCGGCGACAGGCGTTTGCTGCGGATCAGTTCGCCGGCTTCGGCGATGGTGAGATAACAGAGTTCGGACATGGGCTTTCCTGGTTATTCTGCTGCGGTGATCTTGTGGTCCTGGATGATATTTCGCCAGCGTGCCAGTTCGCCCGTCATGCGTTTCCTGAACTCATCCGGGGTACTGGCCACGGCCATGCTGCCGAGTTTTTCCAGGCCCTGCCCCACCTCCGGGGAACGGGCTGCCTTGGCCAGTTCCTGGTACATGCGGTTGATGATGGCCGGCGGGGTGCCGGCTGGTGCAAACATGCCCACCCAGTTGGGATACTCCAGGTCGACGCCCTGCTCGAAGGTGGTGCGCAGTTCCGGCATCAGCCGCGAGCGGTCCGGATTGAGCGCGGCAATCGCGCGGATCTTGCCGGCCTTGATGTTGGTGAGGGCATTGAAGAGCGTGCCAGCGGCCACCTGTGTGCGTCCTGCAATCAGATCCACCTGCCCCTGGGAAACGCCCTTGTAGTGCACCGGCGTGATGGGCACGCCGATGGCGGCAGCCATGGCGGCGCACACAATGTGGGTGACGCCACCCTGTCCCGCCGTGTTGCAGTTCAACTTGCCCGGGTTGGCCTTGCCCCAGGCGATGAGGTCCTGCATGGAATGCACATTGGGCAGTGCCGCCGTGCTCACCATGACGATGGTGGAACCGCCGGTCACCTGGCTGATCGGCTCGAAGCTCTTTTGCACGTTGTAAGGCAGGTCCGGATAGAAGTTCGGGTGGACCGTGAGGCCGGCATTCTGCAGCAGCAGGGTGTAACCATCAGGGGCTGCCTTGGCCACATAGGCCGTGCCGATCGTCGTGGCGGCACCGGAACGAAAGTCGAAGACAAAGGGCTGTCCGGTGCTTTCCTGCAGTTTCGGCAGGTAATGGCGAAACTCATTGTCGGTGGTGCCGCCGGCGGTGAAGGGAATCACCAGCGTCACCGGTTTGGCCGGCCAGTTCGCCTGTGCCTGCGCGTTAGCGTTGCCGCCCAGGGCAGCGAAGACCGCAAGGCCTGCTGCAAGTGCCATCTTCATCGGTTCATCTCCCTGATCTCATTCAGCTGCCGTGATCTTGTGGTCCTGGATCACCTTGCGCCAGCGCGCGATCTCCACCGCCAGGCGCTTGCGGAAGACCTCCGGCGGACTACCCACAGGCGAGGTGCCCAGCTTCTCCATGCCGGCTGCCACTTCCGGCAGCCGGGTGACCCTGGCGATTTCCGTGTACAGGCGGTTGATGATGGCCGGCGGCGTGCCGGCCGGTGCGAAGAGTGCATGCCAGTTCGGGTATTCGACGTCGGTGCCCTGCTCGTAGGTGGTGCGCAGCTCGGGGAAGAGCTTCGAGCGCTCCGGATTCAGCGCGGCGATGGGCCGTATCTTGCCGGCCCTGATCTGGGGCAGCGCGGCGAACAGCGTGCCGGCCGACACCTGGGTGCGCCCGGCAATCAGGTCCACCTGCCCCTGGGACACGCCCTTGTAGTGCACCGGTGTGATGGGCACGCCGATGGCGCCGGAAAGGGCCGCGCAGAGGATATGGGTGACGCCGCCCTGCCCGGCCGTATTGCAATGCAGCTTGTCCGGATTGGACTTGCCCCAGGCGGTGAGGTCGGCGATCGAATTCACCGATGGCAGGCCGGCCACGCTCACCATGACGATGGTGGCGCCGCCGCTGATTTGTGTCACCGGATCGAAACTGGTCTGGATGTTGTAGGGCAGGTCCGGATAGAAATTCGGGTGTACCGCGAAGCCGGCGTTATGCAGCAGCAACGTGTAACCATCCGGTGCCGCCTTGGCGACGTAAGCAGTGCCGATTGCAGAGGCTGCGCCGACGCGAAAATCGAACAGGAACTGCTGGCCCAGGCTTTCCTGCAGACGCGGCTGCAGGTGCCGGAACTCGTTGTCGGCCGGCCCGCCCGAGGTGAAGGGAAACACGATGGTGATGGGTTTGGCCGGCCAGTTGGCAGGCATCGGTGCCTGCGCCGATGCGCCCGAGCACAGGGCCAGGGCTGTCAAGCCAGCTGCTAACAATGCCCTTCGTGGAAAGAACATGCTCACCTCCTTTGGTGGTTTTGTAACTGGCCGTTCTTGTCACGATGACCGCCACTCCGGCCTGCATACCATGGCCGGTCTGGCCAGGCCGGTGCTGCCTGGTGACTCCAGTGACCTAGAGCGCCTAAGGAAGCACTGAACAAGGGGGCATGCCCCCGTGTATATCCCCCATATCAGAGGGAAACGCAACGCAGGTTTCCGAAATTCCGGACTTGATCAGCGTTTCCCTAACAGAATTGCCGTTAGGCGCTCTGACTTAGGGGAGCGCGAGGGGATGTGTCCCCTCGCATAGTTAGGCACTCTTACATGGTCAGCGGCAGATGCGGCGTGACCACCCGCTCGATGCAATCCCGGTTGAGTTCCGAAATGCTGTTGCAGCCCAGATAGGCGATGGTGCGGCTGATCTCCTCGCGGTACAGCGTGAGCGCCCGCGCCGCACCGGCTTCGCCGCCGACAGTGGTGCCCCACAGCGTGGCGCGTCCCACCATCACCAGCTTGGCGCCGATGCACAGCGCCTTCACCACATCGCTGCCGCGGCGAAAACCGCTGTCGACGATGACGGTGGTCTTGTGGCCCACGGCATCGACGATCGCCGGCAGTGCTTCAATCGTCGCCATGGAGCTGTCGAAATTACGGCCGCCGTGGTTGGACACGACGACGCCGTCGGCGCCGTTGGCGATGGCGAGTTCCGCATCCTTGGGCGTGAGGATGCCTTTCACCAGCAGCTTGCCCGGCCACATGTCACGCAGTACGCGCAGGTCCGACCAGGCGAGCGAATCATTCTTGGTCTTGCGCTCGGCGGTGGAGACATGGGTGAACTTCTCGGTCATGCCCTCGGGGTAGTTGGCACGCGTGGGCATGCCGCCGTTCATCCAGTACTTCATGATCACGCCGAACAGCCAGCCTGGCCGGGCCAGCACCGCCGCGGTGTTCTTGCGGTTGTAGCTGAAGGGCACGGTGTAGCCATTGCGCACGTTGTATTCACGGTTGGTGCCCACCGGGCCGTCCACGGTCACCACCAGCGCCTCGAAGCCGGCATTCTTGGCGCGCTCGACCAGGATGTGCGACAGGTTCACGTCCGACCACATGTAGAGCTGAAACCAGAGCGTGCCACCCACTTCGCGCGCCACCTCCTCCATGCTGGTCTGCGAACCGGTGGCCAGAGTGAAGGGGATACCCGCTGCCTTGGCCGCGCGAGCCAGCTCCAGTTCCCCTTTGTAGTACAGCATGCCCGCAGGGCCGGTCGGGGCGATGCCCATGGGCATCTTGTGGGTCTTGCCGAAAATCTCGACGCTCTGGTCGCGCTTGGAGACGTCCACCAGCACCTGCGTCTTCAGCTTGATCTTCTCGAACGCGGCGCGGTTGTTGCGCAGCGCCACCTCGTCTTCGGTACCGCGATCCACGAATTCGAACATCCACTTGGGCAGGCGCTTCTTCGCCATCTCGCGCAGGTCGTGGATGTTGAGTGCTTCATTCGCATTGTTGTTGGACACTGGTGCTCCCTCCTCTTGGATGTTCTTTTCCCCCGCCGCTTCGGGCGGGGCTGCTTGATTGCTTGAGGATGGCAGTGTAGCCGGAACTGCCTCCAGAGCCCCGGAGCGGCGATGCCGGGAGGAACACCCGGCATGAAAAACAGAAGGAGTCCCGCCGGATGCTTCCGGCAGGTCAAGCCGCGGGCTAAGCGCCTGGGGAGGCGGCCGCTGCGGATGCCGCCGCCAGCTCCCTGCGATAGCGGCTCAAGTCCTGCAGGGAGGCGAAACTGCGGTCGAACAGCCGCGACAGGTTGAGCAGGATCATATCGATCACCTTCTTCTCCCAGCGCGCATCAAAGCCGATCTGCTCATTCAGCCAGCGCTCCAGCCACTCCGGATCGGGCAGGCGGGACTGCACGGTGTCCTCCGGGTAGAGCGCCTTGTTCACGTGCAGGTTGGTCGGATGCAGCGGCTTGCCGGCGCGTCCCGCCGCCGCCATCAGCATGCCGGTGCGGGCGAAGGCCGCCCGGATCGCATCACCACCGCTCAACAGGGCACGCTGCATGTACTTGAGGTAGGCACCGCCGTGGCGGGCCTCGTCGCGCGCAATCAGGTCATAGATGCGCTTGATCACCGGCTCGGTGTGCCACTCGCCGGCACAGCGATACCAGTGGTTCAGCCGGATCTCGCCGCAGAAATGCAGCATCAGGGTTTCCATGGGCGGCGCCGGATCGAAGGGAAAACGCACCGCGTGCAGTTCGGCCTCTGTGGGCAGCAGGTCCGGGCGGAAGCGCCGCAGGTATTCCAGCAGCACCAGCGAATGCTTCTGCTCCTCAAAGAACCAGATCGAGATAAAGGCGCAGAAATCGCTGTCGGCGAGGTTGTCGCGCAGGAACATCTCGGTGGCCGGCAATGCCGACCACTCGGTGATGGCATTCATGCGGATGGTCAGCGCCTGTTCCTCGCTGAGGAGCGAGGCATCGAAGCCTGCCCAGGGGACATCCGTTTCCATATTCCAGCGCACCGCCTCGAGCGAGCGGAACAACTCCGGGTAAAGCATGGCCGGTTGTGCCGCAACAGCATCCGGCACGCCCTGATCCGATGGGGCCTGCATGTTCAAATCCTTCCTGCAATGGTTTGTCTACTGCGCCAGTCGCACTTGATGCGCCTGTTGCAGTGGTGAGGCGGCATTCTGATGCGACTCGCGCCAGCGCGCCAGTTCGGCGGTAATGTCCTCCAGCCTGCCGATGCGCACCACCTGCCCGGGCAGTCGTTTCACCCTAAGGGTACCAGCACCGCCACACCACAGGCTGATCGGGGCCGGCAAACGCTGACGCAACTCCGCTACAACTTCAATCAGGACACCGGCAGGAAAGTTCGATGAGAAGGACAGCGCCACGATATCGCTGCGCCTGGCAGCCGCGGCAGCCAGCACATCCCCCAGAGGCGTCTGAACCCCCAGGGAGGTGGTTTCCACTCCCTCCAGGCGCAACACCGCCTCGGCCATCAGCAGTCCCAGGCTGTGCGGCTCGCCAGGCAGGGTGGTGAGCAGCACACGCGGTAAGCCGGCCACTCCGCCCGGCATGCTGGCACGCAGGGCCGCCGTCAACTGCTCGGTGAACAGGTGCTCCTCATGGACTTCGATCTCGCCCCGCATCCAGGCCTCGCCCACCTGGGTCGTCAACGGCACCGCCGTGCCGGTGAGAAAACGGTACAAGCCATCACGCATGATGGCCTGCTGGAATACCGCGCGCAGATCCACGCCCTGGCGCGAGCGCAACAAGGTCATGGCCTCGCTCTCCTGAACGGGGGCACAGGCATCGGCGCCGCACTTTTCCCGCAGCAGCCCGGTCAGGTCTTCCATGCTCATCCCCAGAATGCTGCCAGGCCGGAGCCCGAGGTCCATCAGGCGGCGCGCCAGCTTGAGCTTGCTCAGTTGTTCTTCGGAATACAGCCGCTCGCCGCCTGCATCCCTGGCGGGTACCGGAAAGCCGTAACGGCGCTCCCAGACCCGCAATACGTCCTTGGAGAGCCCGGTTTCCCGCTCCACCGAAGCAATGCTGAATCCCCCAGTAATAACAGGGGAATTTGCCATCATCGGCTTGCTTGGGTTGTTCATGTTTTGTCCTGGACAAAATGCTTGACATGGTCGGATTTTTCCCCGATTATCTTGCCGGAAGCATGTTTTGTCCAGGACAAATTAAATACCAAAGGCGTGTCAAGTCAAGAAAGAGACTGACAAGCCGCTTATGTCCTGGACAACCACACTTTCAAATCGCGTCCCATCTCAGTGGGTTTATACCGCTTGCGTGGCCAATGCGGCCTTTGCGGTCCTTACGGCTTTACCTAATTGAAGGAGTCCTTCATGAATGCTCCCGAACGCCTGCTGATTGCCGACATCCAGGCCCTGCCGGACCATCGCAACATCGCTATCGACGACGTCGGCATCCGTGGCCTGCGTTACCCCATCCAGGTGGCTGGTCGTGACGGCGCCCAGACCACCGTGGCAGACCTGCAGCTGACCGTGGCCTTGCCCCCGCATGTCAAGGGCACCCACATGTCCCGCCTGGTGGATCTGATCGAAAAATGGGACCAGCCGCTGTCCGCCGGCAGCCTGCGCCTGCTGGCCACGAGTCTCCTGACCCGCCTCGAAGCCGAGCGCGGCAGCATAGAACTGACCTTCCCCTACTTCATCCGCAAGAAAGCGCCGGTCTCGGGTGTGGAAAGCCTGCTCGACTACCAGGCTGGTGCCACCGTGCAGGCCAGCGCCGACGGCTCGACGGAAGTGGTGATGAAATTGCGTACCGCCGTGACCAGCCTGTGCCCCTGCTCTCGCGAGATATCCGAGTACGGCGCACACAACCAGCGCTCGCACATCACCATCGAGGCGACCCTGGTTCCGGGCGTATCCGACATGACACTGGAGGGCCTGGCGCGCATCGCCGAGGAAGCCGCCTCCTGCGAGATCTGGGGCATGCTCAAGCGTCCCGACGAAAAGTACGTCACCGAGCGCGCCTACGACAATGCCAAGTTCGTCGAGGATCTGGTGCGTGACGTGGCGATGGCCCTCAACGGCAGCGACGCGGTATCGGCCTATCGCGTGGAAGTGGAGAACTTCGAATCCATCCACAACCACTCGGCCTACGCCCGCATCGCGCGACAGAAATAGGATGCGCATCGCCGTTGTCGGATCCGGCATCAGCGGCCTGGCGGCCGCCTGGCTGCTGTCGCAGCGTCACACCGTCACAGTGTACGAAGCGGCGTGGCGGCCGGGGGGGCACACCAATACCGTGGAGGTGACGCTGGAGGGCCGCAGCTGCGGCGTCGACACCGGCTTCCTGGTGTGCAACGAGGCCACCTACGACAACTTCATCCCCATGATGCAGATGCTGGGCGTGCCGCTGGCGCCCAGCGACATGAGCTTCAGCCTGTCGCTGGAGTCCCCCGACCTGGCCTGGTCGGGCACCAGCATTGCCACCCTGTTTGCGCAAAAGCGCAACCTGCTGCGTCCGGCCTTCCTGCACATGCTGATGGACGTGCTGCGCTTCAACCGGGCTGCCGCCCGTGCAGCACAGGCGGGGTCAGGCTGCAGCGAGGAAACCTCGCTGGGCGAATACCTGTCCCACGGCCGCTACAGTACAGAATTCCGCGACTGGTACTTGGCGCCGATGGCGGCAGCCATCTGGTCCTGTCCCACCCGCACCATGCTGGACTTCCCCTTCCTCGCCTTCGCGCGCTTCTTCCGCAATCACGGACTGCTGCAGGTGAGCAACCGGCCACAGTGGTACACCGTACCTGGCGGCGCCCGCCAGTATGTGGACAAACTGATCGAACAGTTGCGTCAGCGTGGCGGCGAGATCCACCTGAACTGCCCGGTGCAGCACGTGCAACGCAGCGCCACAGGCGTGCAGGTGCAGGCCCGACTGGGCGGCCACTTCGACGCCCTGGTGCTGGCCTGCCACAGCGATCAGGCACTGGCATTGCTTGGTCCGGACGCCAGCGCCGAAGAGCGTGACGTGCTGGCAGCCATCCCCTATCAGGGTAACCGCGCCCTGCTGCACACCGACGAAACCCTGCTGCCAGCCGACCGGCGCCTGTGGTCAGCATGGAACTACAGTGCCGGACGGGATGGCCCCGACGGGCGCCCGGTTGCCGTGCATTACCTGCTCAACCGCCTGCAGCCCCTGCCCTTCGAGCAGCCACTGATTGTGTCGCTCAACCCGCATCGGGAACCGCGTGCCGGCAGCGTGCTGCGTGAGTTCGCCTACGAGCACCCGATGTTCGTCGCCGGCGCCACGGCCGCGCAGGCACGCCTGCCGCAACTACAGGGCAGGCAACAGACCTGGTATTGCGGCGCGTGGACGCGCTACGGGTTCCACGAGGATGGCCTGCTGTCGGCCACCCGCGTCGCCGAGCAGTTCGGCATCCAGGTGCCCTGGCGCAAGCTGAAACAGGCCGACCTGCGACAGGCCGCCTGAGATGACTGGCCCGGGACAGTGGTCATGGGCGTGATACAGCACAACGCTCCAGCCGAACTGCTGACGGGTGTGGTAAAGCACCACCGCCTGCGCCCGGCCGAGCATCGTTTCAGTTACGGTGTGTTCTGCCTGCGCCTGCGACTGTCCCAGCTGGAGGAGGCTGCCAATGGGTTGTTTTCACTGAATCGCTTCAATCTGGTGAGCTTCGACTTCCGCGACCATGGCGCCCGCGACGGCAGCCACCCGCTGCAGTGGATACGCGCCCTGCTCCAGCAGGAAGGCCTGGGCTGCGCCGATGGCGAAATCTGGTTGCAGTGTTTCCCGCGTGTGCTGGGCTACGTCTTCAACCCGGTCAGTTTCTGGTTCTGCGAAGACCGCGAAGGCCGCTTGCGCGCCGTGCTGGCCGAGGTCAACAACACCTTCGGCGAAACCCATTGCTACCTCCTCACGCGCGAAGGCAATGTCCCCATCGAAGGCGAAGACACGCTGGAAACCCGCAAGGTGTTCCATGTTTCCCCCTTCCTCGAGGTGCGCGGCGGTTACCGCTTCCGCTTCAGCCACCGTCATGCCACGCGCATCGCCCGTATCGACTACCTGGATGATCAGGGCCCCGCCCTGTACACCAGCATTGCCGGGCACACCACGCCCCTGACCGCGACGCGCCTGCTGCGCGCCGTGCTCAGACACCCCCTGATGACACTGGCCGTGATGGCCCGCATCCACTGGCAGGCGCTGCGCCTGTGGTGGTTGCGGGTGCCTTTCCACGGCAAACCCGTACCTCCCCTGCACAAGGTGACCCGATGAGCTCGACCTCTGAAACCTCCGTCTTCGCCAGACCGTCCGCGAACACGCACAAACCCGCCCGCTGGCCTCTGGCTGCGCGACTGGTGCTGGGCCAACTGGAACGCCTCAACATCGGCGCGCTGCAGGTCGACCTGCCCGACGGCAGCAGCCGGCTGTTCGGACATGGTCCGGCCGGCGCCCTGATGCAGGTCAACGAATGGTCAGTGTTCGCGCGCGTGGCGCGCGATGGCGATATCGGGTTCGCCGAAGCCTTCCTGGACGGGCAGTGGCAGACACCCGATCTGGCCGGCCTGCTCACCCTGCTGGCCCGCAACCGCGAAGCGCTGGATACACCGCTGTACGGCAGCTGGTACGGACGCCTGGCCCATCGCCTGGTGCACCTGCTGCGCAGCAACACCCGCGCCGGCAGCCGCCGCAACATCGCGGCGCACTACGACCTGGGCAATGATTTCTACTC
>CAIPGJ010000953.1 GCA_903864555.1 uncultured Pseudomonadota bacterium
CCTGCCTGGTGTGCCGGGCCATCCTGATGGCGGCATCGCTCGCGGCCCGGGGCTGCGGTTGACAGGAATGGGTGAACTGAATACCATTGTACAGCTTTGGATACGATTGTATACAATGCGCATCAAGGTGTGAAGCGGCAATGCCAGTCAGCATTGGCGCGGGGTGACGAAACGGACATCGCCATGCCTGTCGGGCACATCACCGCCGGAGGCATCCCATCGCCAGCTGTTGCTACCCGTTTTCGTGCCGGCCATCGAACAAGGCAACAAGGCAGTGTCTGCATCGATGCCGGATCCGGACTGCAGTCCAACCTGAACAGAGGATGATTGATGAGTGATTTTGACGTGATCGTGGTGGGTGGCGGCAATGCCGCCTGTGCGGCCGCCGTGTCGGCGACGGAAAACGGGGCGAAGAAGGTTCTGCTGCTGGAGAAGGCGCCCAAGGGGCAGCGCGGTGGCAACACCCATTTCAGCGGCGCGATCTTCCGCTTTGTCTACAACCATGTGGACGAACTCGATCGCTTCCTGCCCGGCATCGAGGCGCAATACCCCGGCTTCCACGCCGGTGTGCAGCCCTACGACGAGGCTTCCTTTCGTGGCGACCTGATGGGCGTCACCAACGGCCGCAGCGACCCGGAGCTCTCCAAGATCCTCATCGACCAGTCCTACGACACCATGGTCTGGCTGCAGGAGTCGGGCAAGATGAAGTTCGAGCCGGCCCATTCGGTGATCGGCGTGAAGGACACCCAGGGCAACTACAAGTGGCCCAAGGGCGCGTTCGTGCGCATCGAGCATGAGGGCGTGGCGCTGTCGGCCGTCTGGTTCAAGACTGCCGAGCAGGCGGGCGTGGAAATCCGTTACGACACCTCGGCGCAGAGCCTGACCCAGGATGCCACCGGCCGTGTTTCTGGTGTGGTGGCGCGCGGCCCGGACGGCCTGAAGGCCATCTCCGCCGGCGCCGTGGTGCTGGCCTGCGGCGGCTTCGAGACCAACCCGGCCTGGCGCCGTCAGTACCTGGGCGATCCCTGGGAGCATGCCAAGGTGCGCGGTTCCAACTTCAACTATGGCGACGGCCTGAAGATGGCGATGGACCTTGGCGCCATGCCCTGGGGCCATTGGGGCGGCTGCCATGCCACCCCGATCAATGCCGAGGCCCCTGACTACGGCCAGCGCAACCTGACCGACAAGACCAACCGCCTGTCCTACCCTTATGGCGTGATGATCAACATCGAGGGCAAGCGCTGGCTGGACGAAGGCGAGAACCTGCAGTCCTACACTTATGCCAAGTACGGTGGCTCCATCCTCAAGCAGCCGGGCAGCCTGGCCTACCAGATCTTCGACAGCAAGGTGCTGCACCTGCTCGAGCCGCGCTACTCCACCAGCGAGCCGATCAAGTCCGACACCCTGGAAGGCCTGGTCCAGCAGCTGAAGGTCAACCACGCCGAGGCGATGAAGTCGATCAACGCCTACAACGCGGCAGCCGGTCATGGCGGCGCCTTCAATCCGGCGGCGCTGGATGGTGTGCACACCGAAGGCGTCACCCCGGCCAAGACCAACTGGGCGGTCAAGCTGGACACCGCTCCTTACGTGGCCTACCCGGTCACCGGCGGCATCACCTTCACCTTCGGCGGCCTGAAGATCACCAAGGATGGCCAGGTGGTGGGCAGCGACTGGAAGCCGATGGCGGGCCTCTACACCTGCGGCGAGATGGTGGGCGGCCTGTTCCACTACAACTACCCGCTGGGCACCGGCCTGATGTCCGGCGCCGTGTTCGGCCGCATTGCCGGTCGCAGCGCGGCCAAGTCCCTGGGATAAGCCAAGGGCCCATCCCGGGCATGCAGCAAACGTGACGATGCCGGCCTCCGCAACGGGGCCGGCATTCCATTTTCTGACCGTGGAGAAATCATCGTGAAGCAAAGAAAGATTCCGGCCGCCTTCATCCGCGGTGGCACCAGCAAGGCGATCGTTTTCCACGCCAGGGACCTGCCCGCCGAGCGCGCCCAGTGGGACGAGATTTTCCTCTCCGCCATCGGTAGCCCCGACCCCTATGTGCGCCAGTTGAATGGCATGGGCGGGGGCGTGTCATCGCTGTCCAAGGTGTGCGTCATCGGCCCGCCCTCGCGTCCCGATGCCGACATCGACTACACCTTTGCCCAGGTGCAGGTGAAGGAAGCGCGGGTCACCTATGACCTCAACTGCGGCAACATGTCCTCGGCCATGGGCCCCTTTGCCGTCGACGAAGGCCTGGTGAAGATCAGCGGTCCGGATGCGCTGGTGCGCATCCACAACACCAATACCAAGAAGGTCATCCACGCGCGCTTTCCCATGGATGAGGGTCTGGCGGCTGTCGACGGCGACCTGGAAATTCCCGGCGTGGCTGGCACCGGCGCAGCGGTGAAGCTGGAGTTCCGCGAGCCTGGCGGCGCCGGCACCGGCAAGCTGCTGCCCACCGGCAATGTCGTCGACACGCTGGAGGTGCCGGGCATCGGCAGCCTCAAGGTGTCCATGGTCGATGCGGCCAATGCCTGCGTGTTCTTCACCGCCGCCGACCTCGGCTTGAAGGGCACGGAAATGCCCGACGACATCGATGCTTCGCCCGAGTTGCTGAAAAAGCTCGACGCCATCCGCACCGCGGCGTCGGTGGCCATGGGCCTGGCCCCGGATGTCGAGGCAGCGAAGAAGAAGTCGGTGCCGCTGATCGGTTTCGTGTCACCGGCGCAGGACGCCAAACTGCTGACCGGCGAAGCACTCAAGGCCGACAGCGTGGATCTCACCGCACGCATGATGTCCAACGGCCAGCCGCATCGCGCACTGCCGCTGACCGCCTCGCTGTGCATTGCGGTGGCCTCGCGCCTGGAGGGCTCGCTGGTGCATGCGGCCACGCGCCCCGTGGAGGACCCGGAAAAGCCCATCCGCATCGCCATGCCCTCGGGCGTGCTGACGGTGGCGGCCACGGTGTTCAAGCGTGACGGCCAATGGCATGCCGAGCAGGGCGCATTGCTGCGCACCCAGCGCCGCCTGTTCGATGGCAATGTTTACGTGCGCGATACCCGCACGAAGGGCGTTTCCGGAAACTAGCCGCAGCACAGCCCGGACGTACACGAACAACATCACAATGACAACAGCGGGGGATACATGGGTGCAGGCAAGCGATGGGCGGGCGGCGCGGCAGCCGTATTGCTATTCACGGGCATGGTCACAACGGCGCTCATGCCTGAGGCCAGGGCCCAGGCCTATCCGTCCAAACCGGCCAGGGTGGTGGTGGGATTCCCGCCAGGTCAGACCACCGACCTGACCGCGCGCCTGTTTGCCGACAAACTGACCAGCCTGCTCGGGCAGACCTATTTCGTGGAGAATCGCCCGGGCGCCGGGGGCATCATCGCGCATGAAGCGGTGAAGGTGGCAGCCCCCGATGGCTACACCCTGCTCATCTCCTCCAGCGGACCGCTGGCCATCAATCCGGCCCTGTACAAGAGCCTGCCCTACGACCCGGTCCGCGATTTTGCCGGCATCATCCGCATCAATACCTCGCCGCAGTACCTGGTGGTGAATGTCGCCACCCCGGTGAAGAACCTGCAGGAACTGGTCGCCTACGTGAAAGCCCGGCCGGGACAGACCAACTACGGTTCCGGCGGCAGCGGCACCACCACCCACATCACCACGGAAATGTTCAAGCTGGGGGCCGGCATGGACACCACCCATGTGCCCTTCAAGGGCTCCCCGGCCATGATCACCGCGCTGCTGGGCGGTCAGCTGGATTTCTTCTTCGAGCCTGCGCCCACCGTGGTGCCGCTGGCCAAGGCCGGCAAGGTGAGGGTGATCGCCGTTACCTTCCCCAGGCGCACCGATACCATGCCCGATGTGCCGACCATCGCCGAGCAGGGCTTCCCGGGATTCGAGGCCACCAGCTGGTCATCGCTGATGGCCCCTGCCGGCACGCCGGTGACCATCGTGCAGACCATCAACAAGGCCATGAATGCGGCCCTGGCCCAGCCTGAGGTGGCTGCCCGCATCCGTGCCAATGGCTCCATCCCCACCGGTGGCAGCAGCGCCGAGTTCGAGCAGTTCCTGCGGGCCGAACTGTCGCGCTGGGGGGATGCCGTGAGGGCCTCGGGCGCCAAGGTGGATTAGCCGCGACACCGTATCATCCGCAAACAGGACATCCAAGGAGGAAATACCATGAAACGCATCATCGCCGTCACATTGTTCGCCTCGCTGGGGGCCTCCATGGCCCAGGCCCAGGGCACTTATCCCAACAAGCCGATCCGCTGGATCATTCCCTATGCTGCGGGCGGCGGCACTGACGTGGTGGCGCGCCCGCTGGCGCTGAAGCTGGGGGAAGTGCTGGGCCAGTCCATCCTCTTCGACAATCGCGCAGGTGGCGGTGGCCTGATCGCCGGCGAGGCGGTGGCCAAGGCGGCGCCGGACGGCTATACCTTCCTGGTGGGCTCGAACAACACCCATACCTTTGCCACGCTGCTCTACGACAAGGTGCCCTATGACCCGGTCAAGGACTACGCCACCATCACCCATTTCGTGAATGCGCCGAGCGTGCTGACGACCTTTCCCGGCTTCGCTCCGAAGACGATGCAGGAACTGGTGGCCTATGCCAAGGCCAATCCGGGCAAGGTCAACTGGGCCTCCTCGGGCAATGGCGGCTCCACCCACCTGGCCATCATCCTGGCGGCGCAGCAGGCTGGCATCAAGGTGACCCACGTCCCCTACAAGGGCGCGGGCCCCTCCACCACCGCAGTGCTGGCCGGTGAGGCCGACCTGCAGTTCGTCAATGTCGGCCCGGTGGCTTCGCACCTCAAGGCCGGCAAGCTGCGCGCCATCGGTGTGGCTTCGCTGACCCGCCTGCCGGTGCTGCCGGATCTGCCCACCATGCACGAGAGCGGCTTCCCCGGCTTCCAGGCGGCCACCTACTTCGGCCTGCTGGCGCCAGCGGCCACGCCGCGTCCCATCATCAATCGCATGCATGCGGAACTGGTGAAGATCGTGCGCTCGCCGGAGTTCACCGAGAAGTTCGCCGAACTGGGCGTGATTCCGGTGGGGAGTTCGCCGGAGCAGTTCGCCGACATGCTGCGCGAGGATGTGGCGAAGTGGTCGAAGATCGTCAAGGAGCACAACATCAAGCCGGATTGAGCATCGACTTCGCCCGGCACACTATCAGCCGGGGATCTGAAGGCACGGCGGGCCGCGGCCCGCTGTTGCCGCTTCTGCTC
>CAIPGJ010000954.1 GCA_903864555.1 uncultured Pseudomonadota bacterium
CCATGATGCCGGTGGAGGCGGCCTTCCTCGGCCCCATCCTGGGCTGGGCCATAGACCGCTTTGGCGCGCGCGCGCTCATGCGCGCAGGCGTCTTCGTGTTCGGCCTGGGTTTCATGCTGCTCAGCCAGATCGACTCGCTGCCCTACCTCTACCTCACCTTGTTGCTGATCGCGCTGGGTTCCAGCCTGTGCGGGCACTTCCCCATGAATGTGCTGATCATCCACTGGTTCGAGAAGCGCCGGGCCCGCGCCCTGTCGATCGTGATGATCGGCCAGGCGCTGGGCGGCTTATTGGTGCCGACGGTGGCTTTTACCATGCATGCCGTCGGCTGGCGCTGGACGGCCTTCCTGTCCGGGGTGGCGATCTATTGCATCGGCTTTCCGCTGCTGCGCTTCATCATCGGCAGGCCTGCCGACATCGGCCAGAAAGTCGATGGCGACGAACCGATCGAACTCACTGCGGGCATGAAGGCGGCGATCCCGGCGCGGGAATTCTCCGCACGCGAGGCGATCAGGACACGTGCCTTCTGGCTGGTGTCGCTGGGCCATGGCTTTGCGCTGCTCGCGGTGACCGCAGTGAACGTGCACGCCATCACCCATATCAAGGAGCAGATGGGCTACTCCGTGGCCCGCGCGTCACTCTTCATCACCGTGATGCTGGGCGCTCAGATCGGCGGCGTGGCGCTGGGCTGGGCCATCGGCGACCGCTACGAGAAGCGTTACACCGCCGCAGTGTGCATGATCGCGCACATGATCGCGCTGCTGCTGCTCGCCTATGCCGTCAATCCGGCCATGCTCATCGTGTTCGCGCTGCTGCATGGTGCCGCCTGGGGGCTGCGCGGGCCGATGATGCAGGCCATACGTGCCGATTATTTCGGCCGCAAGGAGATCGGCATGATCATGGGCATCTCGGCGCTGGTCACGGTGCTGGGCCAGATCGGCGGCTCCATGATTGCCGGCGGCCTGGCCGACCTGACCGGCAACTACCGCTTCGGCCTGACCCTGCTGGCGATCATGGCCGGCCTGGGTTCATCCTTCTTCCTGCTCGCAAAGAAGCCCGTCTGACCTGATCACAATATTGCTACAAAGCTAATGCTGGTGAGGCAAGGCGTGTGAAATTGATCACTATGGCAGGAGCGTTTCCGAGATCCGCTGCAGCA
This sequence comes from uncultured Pseudomonadota bacterium, assembly GCA_903864555.1. The sequence goes on from CAIPGJ010000954.1 coordinate 1,160, forward strand.
TGGTGTAGTAAGCCGCGGTGGTGACCAGATCGATCGCCGCGCGTTCGCCCAGTTGCTGGCGCACCGCAGCCAGGGCGTCTGCCGAGGGCTCGCCCATGGCCACCGCGCGCGCCAGTTGCGCCACCCGGCGGAATTCCTCAGGCAGTGTCTCCAGATGTCCGGCCATCACCGTGGCAATGACCTCGCGCGGCACGCCCAGTCGGGCGGCGTATTCCTCGTGGTACTTCGCCTCGTATTCGAAACCCATGGGGCAGGCTGCGGCGAGGATGGCCACTTCACGCTGATGCTCGGTCAGTACCGATTGGAAGCGGCAGTGCGCGCCGACGCGGGCGATGCGCCGCGCCGCATTGGGGGAAGGCATCAGGCTGGACCAGATGGCGCCCAGCGGCTGGCCGGCCAGATTGCGGTCCTGCTGGATCTCCATGGCCGCTTCGCGCTGCTCGGGGGTGGCCTTGTCCAGGTCGAAGGCGGGAAGGGGGTTGGCCATGGCAGACTCCGTGGATGTGGGAACATTGACTAACTGAAG
>CAIPGJ010000955.1 GCA_903864555.1 uncultured Pseudomonadota bacterium
CTCGCGCCCTGAAACCACGACATAAGCCCTATCCGATGCTTACCAAACCGCGCGCAATCATGAGAGATTACCTCCGTGAACATGGACACCCAAAAAAGCATAAGTAAGTGCCATTCAGCTACGCCCCCTTGTCTATCCCCCTCTTCAGAGGAAACACTGTCTACTCTTCCTCAAAATGGAAGCTTGATCAGTGTTTCCTTAGCAAGTCCTCAGGGACAGACTACGGTTTACGTATATAGGGTCAGCGTCAGCTTTCCCATTCACGCCGCGCGGGCCAATGCGCCACGCAACCCGGATTTGACATTCAGTCGCGGCAACTTTCTGATCGCCGCACCTGCTTTCGCTTCAGCCAGCCGCAACTCATACAGCTTCTGGAGGTTCAGCCAGAATTCCGCGCTGGTTCCAAAGAAATGCGCCAGCCGCAGTGCGCTGTCACCAGTAATCGCCCTTTGCCCATTCAGGATGCCGGTGATCCGGTTGGTCGGCACATCAAGCTGCCGACCAAGTTCAGCCGCGCTCATACCCAGTTCATTGAGCTGTTCAGCGAGATGTTCGCCGGGGTGGATAGCGGTGCGTGCCATGTTTATTCCCTCAGTGATAGTCCACGATCTCGACATTGACCGGCCCGGGCGAACCCTCTGGCCATTCAAAGCAGATGCGCCATTGATCGTTGAACGGATGCTGTACTGCCCCTTGCGGTTGCCCTTCAGGGCTTCGAAGCGGTTTCCCGGAAGCATGGCGAGATCTTTCCATGACGCCACCGCTTCGAGCAGATCGAGCTTGATTTCCGCCTGCCTGGAAAACCCCGAAAACGCCCTGACCTGCTTTCCTTCAGCGAATTCGCGTGTGCGCTTGTCTCTGAAGCTAACGATCATGAGAGCAGCATAGCAATCGCTTAGCCGTTACGTCAATCGTAACGATTGTTAGGGTCAGAGTCGAATGCCTCCTCATACCCTGTCAGCCTTTACCCCATCCTGGCGCCCGGATTGGACATCACAACTTGTGATCTCCAATCATCCAGCTCCTGCACCGACAGCGTGAACATGAACTCCGGTGGAAACCGTTCGACATTGCGCTTGACCGCCTGGTTCAGGACGTGAGTCTCAACGCCGTAAAGATCTGCAAGGTCGGCATCAATCAGCACCTTGTGACCACGGATGATGAGGATGCGGCGCTCGATCGATTCGATTGCAAGCGGCACTACGGCTTTGGTCTTTTTGATGAATTCCTCCTTCAGCACCCGGGACTTGATCATCTCGGCCCCGGCCCCGGCCCGGGCGCGAGCACATGCACTGGGGTTGGCCATGCACTGCATAACGCGTATTCCCGCGAAAGCGCTGACTTGAACAACCCAGCACCAAAGGGGGGCGGAGAGTGCTATTGCACTCACCCTCCTGAACCGGCCATCAAACCGGCCAGAAATCGGCCTACTTCCCGCCCCGCTGATTCGCCAACCCGTTGATTCCGGGCCGCTTCATCGCCGCTCAAACCGGGCAAGGAAGCGACCAGAATCGCGGTGATGGAGGCCAGGAGTTTGCAGAAATCGATCCCGGTTTTTCCTCATCATCCGACGTAGAATCCTTCGCGGCGCTCCCACACAAGAAAGAACACGGAGCGCCCGCCCGACCACAAGGAGGAGACCCCGATGCGCCCGTTTCGAAGCCTGTTGCTGCGTCCGCTGCTGTCCTGCGCCATTGCTGCCTGCGCAATGACATCACTCGGCGCCTTCGCGCAGTCCAGCGCCGACACCTACCCCACCCGCCCCATCACCATCGTGGTCCCGTTTGCGGCGGGCGGCCCAGCCGACATCGAGGCGCGGCTCTACACGCCCATGCTCACCCGCCTGCTCGGGCAGTCGATGGTGATCGACTACAAGGTGGGCGCGGGCACGTCGATCGGCACCGGTTATGTGGCCAAGGCGGCGCCGGACGGTTACACGCTGCTGACCAACACGGCCGGATTTGCCATCCTCCCCACCTTCTACAAGCTGCCATTCGACCTCATCAAGGACCTCGCGCCGATCTCGCTGATGAGCACCAAGACGTCGATACTCATCGTTCCGGCCAGTTCGCCGTTCAAGAACTTCACGGAGTACCTGGCCTATGCCAAGGCGAATCCGGGCAAGATCAACTATGGCACCTCGGGCGCCGGCGCACTGGGGCACCTCACCGCTGAATGGCTGCACGCCGATGCCGGCGTCAAGGTCACCTTTGTCCACTTCAAGGGCAACTCCACGCTGATGAATGACCTAGTGGCCGGGCGGGTCGATATCGGCTCCTCATCCACCATCACGGCCTTCCAGCTGATGAAGCAGGGCAAGGCCCGGGCGCTGGCGGTGAAGGGCCCGTCGCGCCTGCAACTGATGCCGGACCTGCCCTCGGTGTCGGAATACATGAAGGGCTACCGCGACCTGAACTGGCAGGGCTTCTTCGCGCCGGGCGCCACGCCCGCGCCCATCATCAACAAGCTCGCCGGCGCCTTCCAGACCGTGGCGAAGGACCCCGAGCTGGCGAAGAAGATGGAGGCGCTCGAATCCGATATGGTGGGCAGCTCGCCCGAGGAGTTCCGCAAGCTGCTGGTCACGGAAGTCGCTCGGTGGAGGGATCTGGTGGCGCGCTTCGGGATCGAGAAGCCCAATGAATGAGGTGCTTCGGCATC
>CAIPGJ010000956.1 GCA_903864555.1 uncultured Pseudomonadota bacterium
AATTGAGGAGGGCAGGTCATGGATGAGTTTACCAAGTACGTTGGACTGGATGTGCATAAGGAGACGATTGCAGTGTCGGTGGCCGATGGTCAAGGCGGCGAAGTCCGGTATGTTGGTGAAATAGCCAACACGCCGGAGGCGCTGCGGAAGTTGTCCAAGCAGATTGGCATGGGAGGGGCGAAGCTGAGGTTCTGCTACGAAGCCGGAGGGTGCGGCTACGGGATTCATCGGCAATTGAAGGCGTTGGGTTGGGACTGCCAGGTGGTGGCACCCTCGCTGATTCCGAAGAAGGCCGGGAATCGGGTGAAGACTGATCGGATCGACAGCCTGATGCTGGCGCGGTTGCATCGGGCAGGGGAACTAACCCCGGTATGGGTGCCCGATGGAGAGCAGGAGGCGCTACGGGATTTGACGCGGGCACGGGAGGACATGAAGCATCTGCAGCGGCAAGTCAAGCAGCGGCTGCTGGCGTTTTTGCTGCGTCACAGCGAGCGCTATACAGGCAAGAGCAACTGGACCCAGGCTCATTATCGATGGCTTGAGCAGGTGAAACTGCCCCATCCGGTGCAACAAATTGTGTTCCAGGAGTACGTGGATACGGTCAAGGCGATGAGCGAGCGGGTACAGGGGCTGGATGAGCAAATCCACAGCGCATCCAGTGAGTCGGTGTTCTGGCCGGTGATTGAAGCCTTGATGGCTTTGCGTGGGGTCAGCCTGCTGGCGGCCACCACGGTCGTGGCTGAAATCGGGGACTTGAGACGATTTGCCAGTGCGCCGCAACTGATGGGTTATCTGGGCCTGGTGCCTAGCGAGCGCTCCAGCGGCCCCAACCGCGTGCGCGGGAGCATTACCAAGACCGGCAATGGCCATGTCCGCCGGATTCTGGTGGAGGCGGCCTGGACATACCGTCATCCGGCCCGAAAGACCGCCATACTGCAGCAACGCGCCCTGCGCACGGCCCCACAGATCCAGGACATTGCCTGGAAAGCGCAAAAGCGCATTTGCGGGCGCTACCGACTATTGGAGGCCAGGGGCAAGCTCAAAGTGCAAGTGTGTACAGCAATGGCCCGGGAACTCACCGGCTTCATCTGGGCTATCGGACAAACAGTTCCTCAACCTGAGTTCAAGGCTTGAGCCAATCATCATGTTAGCAAAGCGTGTGGGTAGCAGAATGGACAACGGTGGGAGAACCCTCGGGCCCCCTTGGAGGCTTGCGCCAGCGCAATGACCCTCGATCAAAGAGCGAGGCAGCTCCCCGACGTATCGGTTGTCATGCGGTACCCAACCCGCGCATATCAGACTGATAAACCGTCGCTATGCTGTCCGTTCTGCTACCCACACGCTGGGCAACATCATCGATGAATATTTAAAAACTTGACAGGTCAATACATATCAGGGGGCCGACCCGGCCGTCAGGCCGAGCGGGGGGATTTTGAACAGGCGGGGGGATTTGGCTGCCTTCGCAAGCTTGCAGGGGAAAAATCCCCCCGCTCGTTCGCTGCGCTCACGAGTCGGCCCCCTTTGACAAGGGTGTAAACCTGTCTGTCCTCACGCGATGCCGGTAGGGCGAAACTATTTCGACGTCGTATCCGGCGTCGATGCTGGTGGTGCGGCAGGCGCGGTGGGAGCAGGGGAGGTGGTGGGGGGCGAGGCTGCCCCGTCCGTCCGCGCTTGGACCCGCACGTGCTCACCATCCTTCACCGGCGCATCAGCAGGCACCAGCAACTCTCCGCCGGCCAGGCCCTGCAGAATTTCATGCCGCTCGCCGTCGCTG
>CAIPGJ010000957.1 GCA_903864555.1 uncultured Pseudomonadota bacterium
ATTGCAGCGACAGCATCAGCATGCTGGTCACTGAAAAGACGGGTATGCCCCAGGGCAAATTCTTTGAAGAGGCGATCTGGAAAAAACTGGGAGCCACCGGCCGCGCAGCCTGGCTGAGCCCCTCGCAAAATCCGGAACTCACCACGGGGGCCAGCGCCTTTTATGCCACGCTGCCCGATTACGCTCTCTTGGCTAACATGGTGGTGCAGGGCGGTTTAGCGCGGGGAGAGCCGGTGATTTCAGGCGCATGGCTCGAAAAAATGCGGACCGACACGGTACCAGTCGGTAAAGACGAAAACCAGAATTTCTCACGCTATGGCTACCAGACGTGGGTGCGTAACGACAAGGAGGACACTTGGTTTGCGGGTCTTGGAAATAACGGCCAGCGCTTCTACATGGACCCGAAAAGCAAAAGCTTCATGGTCATTTTTGCCTTGGACTTTGACCATATCAAGGACTCAGACGTGTTTTGGGAGTGGTTCCGCACAACGCCCATGGACAAGCTTTAGCCCAATAGACGCAGGGAAGCGCTGATCAAGTTCCGATTATGCACAACGCAGTCGGCGCTTCCCTCTGAAGTGGGGGATAGACAGGGGCGCTTGCCCCCTTGTTCAGTGAATCCCTGAACGCCAAGCCATCCTGATGGCCTTGCCGACGCCATGGCCGGCAAGGCCGTGATCAAGGCGCCGGGATTACTGGTCCGGCTCACCGGGTGATGTCATCAACCTTGATGAAAATCCGCCGGATGTCTTGTCTTGAACTTCTGGATGAAGTCGTCTCGCTGGCCTGAGAGGAAGCCCAGGGGCCACGACCGCTCACTTCGCTCCATTCGCCCAGAGGAAGACTGAGTGTGGTGGCAACCTGCTGCATCTGGGCGGGACCGGTACGGCCGGGGCTGCTGAGCAGCATCTGGGAATAAAAAGACACCGTCACCATATTGCCGGTCAGCGATGGTTGCACTTCCAACTGTGAGCCGGATAGTCCCGGCACGCCGGTGATGCCCGGCATGGCGCGGGCAGAGGCTGGCGTTCCCTGACTGATGGATATGGAGGCTCTTTGGCCGTCCAATACCTGGATCGATTGTTCCTGTGGTTCGTTGGATGCTCCCCGACTGCTGCTGGTGACGCTACCGGAGTCGCCAGGCGGCTCCCCAAAGCGCACCGTGACCAGCAACTGACGGGGTGGCGTGGGTGGTGCAGCGGCGGGCGCAGGCGCACTAACCGGCGCTGGCGCCGCGACGGGCGGGGTGGGGGATGTCGGCGCACCATTCAGAAAGTTGGGGATGGTTTGCAGGATCTGGGGCGGGGTTCCCGGCTGCAGGGAGGCGAAACCCGCCTGGCCCTGTGCGATATTGATACCGGTCTGGCCGCTTTGCATGAAAGTCGCCCCCTGGAAGACCCGGTTGTAGGTTCCCGGTTCGCCGCGAGTGTCCTGGCCCGCACCCGCGCCGATGAAGACCACCGTGTAGTCCGTGCCCCGAATCCCGATCGCTGCGTTGGGGGTTGTCATGGCGTAATCCTGCTTGATGGAGCCGGTCACGGTACGCAGCCCCCCACTCAAGAGCTCCAGCGCGACATGCTCGCCTTTGAAGCCTTTTCCCTTGGTCTTGTCATAGGCACTGATCTTCAGGCGCGTTTCCGGATACACCCAGATCATGGCATCGTCGATCATGCGGATCTGGACGTTGGCGAGCTTGCTGGTCCGGACGGTATCGCCCTCGTAGAGTTGCACCCCCTTTTGCGCGGGTCGCTCCAGACCTGATGCATTCGAGACATGCGCATCGCCCAAGACCAGCTGGATGATGCCGGCAGCACTCCAGGCGGGGAGGGAGCACACCCAAAGCAGCACAAGCAGCGCGGTGCGCATCAGGAGTGATTGGTTCCGGAAATTCGGCATGAATTCTTAGTCCGTCGCTGGAGGATGTGTGGGTTGCCAATTATCTGGGCGATCCGGACGCGTACGGTCTTATTTTGCAAACGGTGAATAAGGCAGCACTAACGAATTTGTCAATTCTGAATCCGGCATTCAAGTTGCACGCAAAAAACGAGCCAGC
>CAIPGJ010000958.1 GCA_903864555.1 uncultured Pseudomonadota bacterium
CTACCTGTTCCTCGACGAGGCCACTGCCTCTCTTGATGAAGACAACGAGGATTACCTGTACGCGCTGATACGTCGGCGCCTGCCGAAGACGGCAGTGGTCAGCATCGCCCACAATCCGGACGTCGGGCGACACCACGAGAAGCAACTGGTACTGACCCCGACTGCGGATGGCGGGCCCATGCGGCTGGCTATTCTATCCATACCGGCCTGATAATAATTACTCTATTTATCCAATGATGGAAATGACCACCATCTTAAAAGGATAATAATGACCACCCCGATACAGCTGCCGGACCGACGCCGTTTCCTGCAGGCCCTGACCGCCCTGGGCGCCGTGGCAGGCATGCCGAAGGGCCTGGCGCAGATGCAGACCCAGCCGCGCTTTGCCGCCTACCCATTTTCGCTGGGCGTCGCCTCCGGTTACCCCGCCCCGGGCAGCGTGGTGCTGTGGACCCGGCTGGCCCCGGTGCCCGATGCCCCCGGCGGCGGCATGGCCCCGGAGATCATTCCGGTGAAATGGGAGGTGGCCGCCGACGAGCGCATGGCCCGCATCATCGACTCTGGCACCGCCTATGCAGAGCCGGCCTGGGGACATTCGTTGCATGTGGTGGTGCCACGCCTGCAGGCCGGCCGCAGCTACTGGTACCGCTTCAGCGCGGGCGACGCACAAAGCCCCATTGGCCGCACCCGCACTGCGCCCGCAACGGCTGCACGCAACGACAGGCTGCGCTTTGCCTTCGCCTCCTGCCAGCAGTACGAACAGGGCTGGTATGGCGCCTGGCGCCATCTGGCCGCCGATGACCCCGACCTGGTGGTGTTCCTCGGCGATTACATCTATGAAGGCTCCTGGGGCAGCAACCACGTGCGCCGCCACAATGGCCCGGAGGCCATCACGCTGGAGGACTACCGCGCCCGCCACGCCCTGTACAAGTCGGACCCCGACCTGCAGGCCGCGCATGCGCAACTGCCCTGGGTGCTGACCTGGGATGACCACGAAGTCGAAAACGACTACGCCGGCACACGCTCGGAAAACCTCGACCATCCCGAGTGGTTCCTGGCGCGCCGCGCAGCGGCCTACAAGGCCTTCTACGAGAACCAGCCACTGCCGCCCTGGGCGCGCCCGCTAGGACCGCACATGCGGTTGCACACGCGCTTTAGCTACGGCAACCTCGCCAGCTTCCACCTGCTCGATAACCGCCAGTACCGCTCGCCACAGGCCTGCCCGCATCCGGGACGCGGCGGCTCCAACCGCGTCGATGTCAGCACCTGCGCGGAAATGGCCGATCCGGCGCGCACCCTGCTCGGGCCGGAACAGGAGCGCTGGCTGGAAGCCGGCCTGGGCAGCAGCCGCACGCGCTGGAACATCATCGCGCAGCAAACGCTGATGTCACAGTGGGACAACAAACAGGGCCCGGGCCGCGACGCCTTCACCGATGGCTGGGACGGCTACCCGGCGGCACGCCAGCGGCTCATCGACTTCCTGGCCACACGCAAGCCCGCCAATCCCGTGGTGATCGGCGGAGATGTGCACATGAGTTTCGTCGCCGACGTGAAGCAGGACTTCGACAATCCGTCATCGGCCACCGTGGCCAGCGAATTCGTCGGCACCTCCATCACCTCGCAGGCACGCGGGCAATCGGGCGTGCTCAAAATGCTGCCGGAGCATCCACACATCCACCTCGCCGAAGCGCGTTATCGCGGCTATACCCGTGTCGAGATAGGGGCCGCGCGCATGCAGGTGGACCTGCGTGCCATGGACAGCGTGAGCACACGCGAAGCCGACTGCAGGACGCTTGCGAGCTTCGTCGTGGAAGACGGCAGGCCGGGCCCGAAGAAGGCCTGAGGAAACGCTGAAATACCGGGGAAACATCCCTGTCTCCCTTGTGAATGTGCACTGACTAGGAATGGCGCTGCCGCCGTTTGATGTCCGCCGGATTGCGGCCGTAGCGTTTGCCGGATGCGACTTTCGGCCTCTCGCCGGCGCAGCACTGTCGCCTTGCAACGACATTTCGCAGCGCAACATGTAAAAGTTGAAAGAGGTCCAGCCACTCTCATCACATCGCGCGTTTTCCTCTCTATGATGATTCCGTCATCACCGGCATGCAGCCTGGAAACAGAAGCGAAGGAGAGACGCCATGACTACCGAGAACACCACCGTGACCAGGGGCAACAATCGTGTCAGGGCCCGGAACGCTCCGGTCATTTCGCGTGCGCTGAAATGGCTGCTCGGCGCCGTCGCATTCGCGGCATTAAGTGGCACCACCATGGCCCGCGACAACGTGTCCTTCAGCATCAGCTTCGGCACACCGATGCCGATGTATGCACCGCCGGTGTACGTGGCTGCACCGCCGCCGCCCATGCATGTCCGCTACGGTTACCCTGTGCCCGTCTACGCACCGGCTCCACGCGTGGTGTACTACGCATCGCCCTACCCGGCGCCCCGCTGGTACGGCCGTGACTATGGACACGGCCACGGACGCAGCCACGGATATGGCCATGGCGGGGAGCATCGCCATGGCTGGCGCTGAGCGCGCGCCGCTGCGACGTCGTGCCGCGGCGGCACTGGCCTGCTCCCTGCTGGCTGCCGGGCTCGGCCTGAGCGCGCCGGCCCAGGCGCAGGGACGCCACCATCACCACCACGGTGGTCCGCGCGTGCACTTCGGCTTCGTGGTGGGCGCACCGCTCTACCCCTACTGGTATGCCCCACCGCCGCGTTACTACTACCGACAGGCGCCGGTCGTCATCGTACCGGCAGCGCCGCCCGTCTACATCGAGCAGTCACCACCAGTGGCACAGTCGCCCTATCCGGCCAATGTGCCCAATGTGCCGCCGTCCGCCTCGTCGGGCGATGACGCCGGCGCCTGGTGGTACTTCTGCCCCGAGTACGGCATCTACTTTCCCTACGTGAAGCGCTGCGCAGGCGGTTGGCAGCGCGTTGCACCGCAAGCGCCGCAAGGCTGAGGAGGCCATCATGATCATGCACCGTCGCGTCCTGCCGGCGATCTCGCTGGGACTGCTGGTACTGGGAACGACCGCCTGCACCACCATTCCCGACGGCCCCAGCCTCAATGCCCTGCCCGGCACCGGCAAGAACTTCACCCAGTTCCGCCTCGACGATGTCGATTGCCGGCAGTGGGCACAAGCGCAGTCCGGTGGAGGCTCGGCCAACGACGCCGCCATCAACAGTGGTGTCGCGAGCGCGGCATTGGGCACGGCGATCGGCGCCGTGGCCGGCGCAGCCATCGGGGGCGGCAATGGTGCGGCAATAGGCGCCGGCACAGGACTGGCCGTGGGCGCGATGGCCGGCACCGGCAGTGGCCAGGTATCGGGCCAGCGCCTGCAACAACGCTATGACAATGCCTATGGCCAGTGCATGTATGCCAAGGGCCACAAGATACCGGTGTCCGCCGCGTATGCCGCCTCACTGGCACCGCAGCGTCCCGCTCCCCGGGCCTATCCGCCTCCGCCACCCCCGCCCTATCGCTAGCGGCCGGACGAGACCATGTACACGCCGAAGCGCTCCATCGCTGCAGGACGCCCGCCCTGCGCAATCGTCCTGGCTGCTGCAGCGCTCGCCCTGGGCTGGGGCGGAGGGGCCAACGCGCAGCCGGCGTACGGAGAGGCTTACGCACAGACCTCCATCGAATCAG
>CAIPGJ010000959.1 GCA_903864555.1 uncultured Pseudomonadota bacterium
CCGAGGCCAAAGGCGGGAAACCACGGCGGTTATCGGCGCAGTCCGTTGTTTCATGTAAGGCCCGTCCTACCTTGCTGATCCTTGCATCAGCCTGCCCGCCACAGCGCAAGACAGGACAGGGCGGAGGGCAGCATTGCAGCGGAGCCTGCAAGAGGGCACGCGCTATACTCGGAGCCGAAATCCGCAGCCTGTCAGGATGAAGCGGATGCCGGAAAATCATTCAAAGGCGGAGCACATGTCCACGATCGACTGGAGCGGCATGCGGGTGTTCGACATGCACTCGCACTGGGGCACGCAGCGCGGCTACCGGCTGCGCACGGAAGCCGAGCGGGCCCAGCAGCCCAACACCTGGAAATCCACGGCCAAGTACGTCACCGAGCAGGAGATGGCCGATTACTTCCGCAAGCACAAGGCACGCGTCATCCTCGACCTGGGCTTCACCAAGTCCATGCGCATCGAGGACGTGCGCGAGTTCCACGACTACGCCCTGGACTTCCAGCGCCAGCACGCCGACGTGGTCTACGGCAACTGGCTCAACATCGATCCGCGCCAGCAGAAGCCGGCCCTGGATGAGCTGAATCGCTGCATTCGCGAGAGCAAGGGCTTCATCGGCTTCATGATCTCCGGTGGCTCGCTGGGCGCCCCCGCCAGCGACCCGGTGCTGGACCCCTTCTACGAGCTGTGCCAGGAGAAAGGCATCCCGGTGCTCATCCTGGCCGGCTACACCGGCTCCGGCGCCGGCCTGCCCGGCGGCGGCGGCGTGCGCCTGCATCTGTGCCATCCCATGCACATCGATGATGTCGCGGTGCGCTACCCGGGCCTGCGCATCGTGGCCGGCCGCCCGGCCTGGCCCTGGCAGGACGACATGATCGCCGTGCTGCTGCACAAGCCCAATGTCTGGTACGAGTTGCACGGCTGGTCCCCGAAGCATTACACCGACAGCCTGAAGCGCGAAATCTCGCGACGGCTCAAGGACCGTGTCATGTTCGGCGGCGACTATCCGCTGTTCACCTACGAGCGTCTGTTCTCGGACTGGGAGAACGAGGGCTACTCGCAGGAGATACTCGAGAAGGTGATGTACAGGAACGCCGAGAAGTTCTTCTCCATTACCTGAACACCACGAGTGGCCGGGAGATGGATGGGTGTCGACCCGACACGGATACCAACACGGATACCAACACCGGCGCCAGCGCCAGCGCCGCCAACGGCTAGGAGACAATGTGGATCTGCAACTGAAGGACAAGGTCGCCATCATCGGTGGCGCCAGCCAGGGCATCGGCATGGGCATCGCACGCATGCTGGCTGCGGAAGGGGCCAAAGTGGTCATCACCGCCCGGCGCGAGCCGGCACTGCAGGAAGCCGCGACACGGATACGCGCGGAAACCGGCGCTGAAGTGCTCGCCATACCCTCGGATGTGCGCAAGTCCGAGGACTGCGAGCGCGTGGCCGACACCACCCTCGCCACCTACGGCCGCATCGACATCCTGGTGAACAACGACGGCGCCCCACCCATCGGCAAGCTGGAGGATTTCGATGACATCGCCTGGCAGAAAGCCGTCGAGCAAAACCTCTACAGCGTCATCCGCATGGTGCGAAAGTGTGTCCCGCACATGCGGGCCGGCGGCTATGGCCGCATCATCAATGTCACTTCGGTGTCGACGCGCCAGCCCATCGCCGGACTCGGCCTGTCAGTGGCGACCTGGGCCGGCGTCATCGCCTATGCCAAAACCCTGTCGCTGGAACTGGGACCGGCCGGCATCACCGTGAACACCATCCTCCCCGGCCGGGTGGACACCGGCCGGCTGGAACTGGTGACCCGCAGGCGGGCGGAACAGGAAGGCCGGGATGCCGACAAGATGATCGCCGAACTGCTGCATGAAGTGCCGGTGGGCCGGTTGGGCACGCCAGAGGACGTCGCCGCCATGGTGGCCTTGCTGGTGTCTCCGCGTGGCGGCTTCATCACCGGTACCGCCATCCAGGTCGATGGCGGCCTGCAGCGGGCCACCTGAATTCAGAATGGACAGCTAGCGACACAGGTCACGCCCCTGCAAAAAAACATCCGGCATCCTTGTCCACGGACAGGCCGGAACGACAACGACACCAAACCGTGGAATACCAAGGAGGCAACATGAACAGACATCCCGTAAAACAACTGGCAGGCCTGGCTGCGCTGGCAGCAGGAACACTGCTGACAGGTCCGGTACTCGCCCAGGCCAACGCAGCCGATTATCCCAACCGCCCCATGCGCTTTGTCGTGGGTTACCCGCCCGGCGGCGCCACCGACATCATTGCGCGCATCGTCGGCCAGAAAGTCGGTGATTCGACCGGCCAGAATGTGCTGATCGACAACCGGCCCGGCGCCGGCGGCATCCTCGGCACGGAAATCGTCTCCAAAGCGACGCCTGACGGGTATTCCTTTGTGCTGGTCACGACCTCACATGGCATCAACCCCAGCCTCTACCCCAAGATGCCCTACGACTCGGTGAAGGATTTCACGCCCATCAGCCAGATCGCCACGCTGCAGCAGATCCTGGTAGTCAACCCGGCACTGGGCGCGAACAACCTGAAAGAACTCATCGCCATGGCGAAGGCTCAGCCGGGCAAGTTCAACTTTGCCTCCTCGGGTAGCGGCCAGTCCCTGCACCTTTCTGGCGAATTGCTGAAGAGCATGGCCGGCATCAACATCGTGCACATTCCCTACAAGGGCAGCG
>CAIPGJ010000960.1 GCA_903864555.1 uncultured Pseudomonadota bacterium
AGCGGCGTGGTGTTGATGTCTAACATCACCTCGGGTTCGTCCGAGCCCGATGCGGGCCCCATATGCATTGCCATCGCTGCCTCGCCCTCTTCAGTCGCCCAGAGCCGGCGGCTCGGTGATGAACGCCACCTTGACGATCCCCGCGCGCTGGCAGGCGTACAAAATCTTGCCCACCCCCTCGTAGCGCGATGCCATGTCCCCGCGGATCTGCACCTCGGGCTGCGGGTCCATCTTGGACACCTTCTTGAGCCGATCCACCAGCGCCTGCACGCTGTCCACCCGCGTCTCGTACCAGAAGATGGCCCCGGCCTTGTCCACCGAGACGATGATGTTCTCCGGCTTGGACTGGCGCACCTCCACCCGCTGCTTGGGCAGCACCACCGGGATCGAGGTCGTCACCACCGGGATCGTGATCAAAAAGATGATCAGCAGCACCAGCATCACGTCCACCAGCGGGGTGGTGTTGATCTGGCTGAGAACCTCGTCGTCGCCCTCGGAGGGGCCTACATTCATTGCCATGCTGTGCGCGCGCCAAGGGGGTGTTGGGCCCGATCCTTCTGGTTGTCCGCGTGCCTTTAGGGCTTCGCCGTGGCCAGCATCACCGCGTGCAAGTCGTTGCCAAAGGCGTGCACCGACTCCATCGCCGCTTTGTTGCGCCGCACCAGCCAGTTGTAGCCCAGCACCGCGGGCACCGCCACCGCCAGTCCGATGGCCGTCATGATCAGCGACTCGCCCACCGGGCCGGCCACCTTGTCAATGCTCGCCTGCCCCGACAGCCCGATGCTCACCAGCGCGTGGTAGATGCCCCACACGGTGCCAAACAGCCCGACAAACGGCGCCGTCGAGCCCACCGTGGCGAGCACCGCCAGCCCGTCTTGGAGCCGGTTTTGCACGCTGGCCATCGCGCGCTGGATGCTGTTTGACACCCAGGTGTTGAAGTCCACCGCGCCCAGCAGCCCCTCGTGCTTGCCCGCGCCTTCGAGCGCCTTCTCGGAGATGAAGCGAAACGGGTTGTCCAGCGCCAGCGCGTCGGCGCTCTTGCGCACCGAGCCGCCCGCCCAAAATTGGTCCTGCACCGCCTGGTACTGCTTCTCGAGCTTGGACTGCTCCACCACCTTGGTGAACACCACGTACCAGCTCGCCATGCTCATGAGCACCAAAATCAGCAGCGTGCAGCGCGCCACCAAGTCGCCTTGCTCCCACACCGCGCGAATGCCGTAGGGGTTGTCCGAGCCATCGGCCTTGGCCGCGGACGCGCCCGCGGCCGGCGCACTCGAGGCCACCGCCACCGACGCGCCAGGCGAAGCCGACTGCGCCAGCGACACGCCGGGCAGCAGCGCCAGCGATAGGGCCCAACCGGCCAGAATATGAAGAAATTTGACTCGCAAAACAATGTCTTTCAAAAGATGCTGATTGCACGCAATCGTCCGAACGGATCACGCGATATGAAGCCCGGTCGGCCAGTAGTTTAACCCCTGTTTGGGCGGCAACCGTTCCGCGCGCACCCCGCAACCAGCGGGCGGGTAAACCCTGATAAGGCGAGCGCAGCGCCTCACTACACCGGCGGCTTGTCGGCCTCGGTCACCGGCGCCGGGCGTCCCAGCAGCTGCCCGGCGTCGACCGGGATCAGCTGCCCGGTGACGACCGAGTCCGGTTCGAGCAGCCAGCACACGGCGCTGGCGATCTGCTCCGGGCGGCTGATCGTTCCCAGCGCCGCGCCGGCCTGTGCCTGCGCCTTGACCCGCTCGAAGGCCGCATCGCCCAGGCCGTCGCGCATCCAGCGCCCTTCGAT
>CAIPGJ010000961.1 GCA_903864555.1 uncultured Pseudomonadota bacterium
CATGGTGGCCCCCACCTTGTTCCCGGCATGCAGCCCGAAGACATGGGCTTGTGATATGCCTGACTGGTCCATGAATTCAATGATGGCTCGTGCGAAAGCATCCATATCCGGCTGCCCGGGGAGGGGGTCGGACTGCCCGAATCCGGGAAAATCCGGCGCCCAGCAGCGGAATCCCTTCAGCAGCGGCATCATCTTGAGGAAGGCACGAGACGAAAGGTTGGTCATGTGCAACAGAATGAGGTCACGCCCCTCACCCATCGTGCGATAGTGCACTTGTCCGGTCGAGATGTCTGCAAATCCGCGCCTGATTGGTTGGGTCATGTCCGAATCGCCCTTGTTGTAAACACCACGGCAATACTCACCACTTCTGCAAGACAGCCCCCTGAGACAGCGCCTTGGTAACGGCCGCATGCAGGTGCCGGCGAGGCCGGCACCTGCATGCGGAGGGGTTTGCGTCTGGTCTGACCTTATAGTATAAAACGGGCCGACTGCCACTGATTGCCCACAGGACCGAGCGGGCATCGCCAATTCCGGCGAAACCTGCGCCGCCGCATCCCCTGCCTTGCCCACCTAGATTGGAGAACACGGAATGAGCCATTCCCAGACCAGCAGCCCACTGCAGGGCATACGGGTTGCAGATTTCACCAATGTCATGTCCGGTCCGGTCTGCACCCGGCTGCTGGCCGATATGGGTGCCGATGTCATCAAGGTGGAACCCCCGCAAGGCGACCACAGCCGGACCCGCCATCCCATCCGCAACGGCACCAGCATCCACTATGCGCACCTCAACTGCGGCAAGAAAAGCATCGCCCTCGACCTCAAGAGCAAGGCGGGCAGCCAGGCAGCCTTTGACCTGTGCATGAAATCCGACGTGGTCGTCGAGAACTGGCGTCCCGGTGTCGCCGCCCGGCTTGGCCTGGACTACGAGTCATTGAGAAAGCAGAAGCCCGGAATCATCTACTGCGCCATCTCCGGGTATGGGCAGACAGGGCCGAATTCACAACTGCCAGGGCTTGCCTCGCTGGTTGAGGCGCGCAGCGGCTTTTCCCTGGCGCAGATGAAACTGGACGGTGCCGACAAGCCTCAGACCGCCGGTCTGATGCTGGGTGATTCCCTGTCCGGCATCTGGGCTTTTGCGGGGGTCCAGACCGCGCTGGTGCAGCGCGAACGCACCGGCAAGGGCGCGATGGTGGACATGTCCATGCATGACTCCCTGCTCTACTCCCTGATCTATGAATTCCACGAGGCGCAGTTCGGAAAATCGATCCGTCGCTCACATGTACCGCTGCGCACCTCCGATGGCTATCTTCAGGTGCCGCCCGTCACGGAGCGCAATTTCATCGATGTTGCCAATGCCATCGGCCATCCGGAATGGATCAAGGGGGAGCGTTTCGGCTCCACCACCGGCCGCAACGAGAACTGGTTCGAATTGCTTGCCGCCATCGAGGAGTGGACCATACAGCGGACCACGGCCGAATGCGAAAGCGTGCTGATGAAGGCGGGCGTGCCCTGCGGCCGCTACCGTACGGTCGACGAGGTGCTGGAAGACCCCCACGAGATCGCCCGCGGCTCCATCGCCAAGGTGGGCTATGGCAGCGGCCAGTACTACCAGTTGCCCAATGCACCGTTCCAGATTTCAGAGTCCAATACCAGCGCGCGCGACCTGGTGGCCGGCTTCAACGAGCACGCAGAGGAAGTCCTCGGCAACATTCTCGGCTATAGCAAGGAACAGATCGAGGCCTGCAAGGTCTCACCTGATGCCTCCCACGACCACTAACCCACGGAACAGGGAACACACATGAACCTCATGCACAAACGTCCCCGCCTGCTGATTCTGGCAGGAGCGGTTCTTGCAACCGCGGCATCAGCCCAGTCGAACTATCCGGCCAAACCGGTACGACTGGTGGTTCCGTTTGCTCCCGGCGGGTCCGCCGAACTGATGGCACGGGTGGTAACGCAAAAGACAAGCGAGCATCTGGGTCAGCCCATGGTGCTTGAGACCAGGCCTGGCGCAAACAGCAATATCGGCGCCGACCTGGTGGCAAAGTCCCCCGCCGATGGCTACACGGTCCTGTACAACACTTCCAGCGCCATCTTCAACATGTCGATCTACCCTGACCTGAGCTATGACACCCTGCGCGACTTCGCGCCGGTCATACTCACGGCCACGGTACCGCAGATCCTGCTGGTCATCCCGTCCATGCCGGTGAAGAACCTCAAGGAATTCGTTGCCTACGTTAGGACCAGCCCGGGCAAGCTCAACTATGCATCGGTGGGCGTCGGCAACATCGCGCATCTGACGACGATGCTGTTTTCCAACGTCAACAAGATTGAAGCGGTCCACGTGCCTTACAACGGCAGTCAGGCCGCCTACGTTGACCTGCTGGGCGGGCGGACGCAGTTCTACATTGCCACCGTCGCCTCCTCCGTTCCCTATGTGAAGGACAACCGGCTCCGCCCGATCGCGGTCACCAGCCTGAGCCGCACCAAAGTCCTGCCCGATGTCCCGACCATGAGCGAGTCCGGCATGCCCAAGTTCGAAGCAACTGCATGGCAGGGGATGGTGGTCCCGGTGAAGACCCCGGCGGGCCCGATCAACCGGCTGAATGCCGATGTGCTCAAGGCACTGAAGGATCCGGATCTGGTCCGCCAGTTCGACGCTCAGGGCGGCATTGTGCTGGGCTCGACCCCGCAGGAGTATGGCGCCTACCTGAAGAGCGAACATGAGCGCTGGAGCCGCATCATCAAGGAAGCGAACATCAAGCCCGAGTGACGGGTTGCGGCGGGAGGTGAGGCGCGAGTCCCCTCCCCCGCACTCACGCTAGCTGGCCGGCTTGCGCCGCACCATGCGCAAGGCCTTGTAGGAAATTGCCGTCGTGCCGTCCTGCTTGACCACCCTTTGCAGGAATTTCACCAGGCCGGCATCCTTGCGCCCCTTGCTTTCCCTTGCCTCGAGAACCTCGATCTCGCAGTGGATGGTGTCGCCGATATAGACCGGCCCCTGGAAGTCGATCTCCAGATTCAGCAGCGCGAGGCCGTTACCCCGGATCGGACCCTGCCCGGTGAACCCCTCGCACAGCCCGAAGGCCATGATCCCTGGCACCGGCCGCCCCTTCATGACCGAACGCGACTTCTGGTATTCGGCGTTGAGAAACACCTCTCCGGTCAGGCCGGTGCAGTTGCAGAAAGCGATCATGTCGGCCTCCATGATGGTGCGACCCATGGTCATCAGCTTGCGGCCAACCGGCAGATCTTCGAAGTAACAGCCCAGGCCAAACGGTTCCATGTTGCATGCTCCCTGTAGTGAATTCTGTAGTGAGTTGTCGCGCGAGTGCCGGCCGCGCCTGCGACCGGCTTCATCTCGGTGGAATCAGCGCCGCTCCGGACGCCCGAGCATGACGTTGCCGATGATATTGCGCTGGATCTGGTTGGTCCCTTCGATGATCTGGGTCACCTTGGCATCGCGCATGTAGCGGTTGATCGGCGCATCATTCGAAATACCGGTGGCACCGAACAGCTGCACCGCATCGGTGGTCACTTTCATCGCGACATCCGTGGCATAGGCCTTGGCCATCGAGGCCTGCAAGGCCAGTTCTTCGCCCTTGAGGCCGGCATCCACCATGGCGGCAGCCTTGTAGATCATCAGCCTGGCCGCTTCGGTCTGCATGGCCATGTCGGCCAGCATCCAGCGTATGCCCTGGTAGTCACTGACGCGCGTCTTCCATGTGTAACGGTTCTTCAGGAACTCGATGGCGTGGTCGATCGCACCCTGTGCGAGACCGACCGCCCGGGCGCCGATCACCGGACGAAAGCTGCTGAAACCCTCCATCACCGCCTTGAACCCCTGGCCCTCGTCACCCAGCCGGTTTTTTTCCGGGATGAACACATCATCGAAGTATAACGGGCAGGAAGGCAGTCCCCGCGCACCCAGCTTGTCCTCCTTCACGCCGACCGTGAAGCCCTTCATGCCCTTTTCGAGGATGAACAGGTTGATGGCATGGCGGGAATCGTCATCACCCAGCTTCGCCGCAACCACGAAGAAATCGGCAACCGGGGCATTGGTGCACCAGATCTTCGACCCGTTGAGCTGATAGCCGCCCGGGACCTTGCGGGCGCGCGACTTGATGCCCGCCACGTCGGAACCACTCTGGGGTTCGGTCGTCGAGATGGAGGCACGCAGATTGCCCGTGGCAAGGCCGGTGAGGTAGGTCTGCTTCTGCTCCTCATTGCCGCCATGCAGGATGGCGCCGAAAGGCCCCCACTGGGCAATCATGACATAACCGGTGTTGTAGCAGACCCGCGAAAGCTCTTCGGCTGCGACACACGCCGAAAGGATGCTGCCGGTTCCGCCATACTCCTTCGGGAATGGCAGGGCAAACAATCCGAGCCCCTTCAGCAGGTCAAACATGTCCTGCGGATAGTCTCCCGTGCGATCGATCTCGGCCGCACGCGGCGCCACCTTTTCCTTGGCCACACGGCGGATCAAATCCTGGATCTCACGATGGTCATCGTTCAGGGAAAAAAGCACGAATGGCCTCCTCTGCGTTGGCGCCGCGCGCCCGGTCTCTCGGGGTGATGGACGGGCCCGGTCACTCCACTGGAGACCCGGGCTGCTGGTTTGAACACGTCTGATGCTGCCTGGCTGCCTTATGGTCCTACCTTTATAGTATAAATCGTAAGCTGCGGCATTCAAACAGAAGCGGGAGAAGTGAAATGAGCGGCTCCGGCCAAGCGGAAGAAAGTAATACTGGGCACTACCATAGGCATGGCGCAGTGGCGGTGATCACCATGGATCACCCGCCAGTCAACGCGCTGGGGCGCCCCCTGCGTGCTGCCATCAGGCAGGGCCTGGAACTGGCACGCGACGATGTGGGCGTGAAAGCGGTCGTGCTGATCGGCACGCAGACGGCGTTTTCCGCCGGTGCCGACATCAAGGAAAAATCCGTCAACCTGCAGCAGAACCGCGAAGACACCAAGGTGC
>CAIPGJ010000962.1 GCA_903864555.1 uncultured Pseudomonadota bacterium
CCTTCGAGGAAAGCCAGAACATGCGTCCTGCCAACAGGTGCCGACGGTGTCGGCGTTGAGACCCTGTCCCCGATCAATTCAGGTGGGGGAGTTTGAGGTGGCCATAAGCGGGGGAATTTGGGTGGCCATCAGGGCCTGCAGCACAGGCAGCTCTATCACCATCTTGCCGAATGATCGGCTGGAAATAATCAGCTGACGGTCAGGCTGAACGTCTTGCTGCTTACGTTGGATTTTTTACATCACCACACCAATCTATGTCCGCAGTCTGGGCACATGAGCCCGCCAATCTATTGAGGGCTAAAGGAGAGGTAAATTAAACATACCGGCGGTACTAGGTTACGGGGTCAAGACCAGCTAGCAACGAGGTTGGCTCCCCGGGCAGCTCGGAAGAGCAACTCCACGCGGGAAATGCGTGCTGCATAGGAGGCGAATGTTTGCAGCGGTGGCTTCCCGCTGCGCTTCCATCGCTCTTTGATGTATCAATGCAGTTGCTCCGGCACTTCCAAGACATCCTGCATTGCGTCGAAACGTGACTGTGTCCTCGTAAGCCCGGAAACCATTGAATCTGCAAATGCAAATGCTGCATCCAAGCGCTTGCACCGCTTCCAATTAATGCCAATTTGCTTCATTGCCTTCTCGATCGCGGACAAGTCGGTGTTCTCAACCTGCATACGCCTTCAAGAGCATGAAGCCGCTCAACCTCAAAGAAGGCAACGTTCTGCCATCTATGAAACGCTTTGGTTTTGCGCGATACCTCGGCAATTGCACCCTCCTTGCCATTGGGAACAATCTGCCGCATTCCCGTCATAGGAATCTGTCCATTCATTGTTACCGGGTTGCCCAAGAGGTTTTGGATGCAAAGTTCGACCTGAAAGTAGCAAAGTCCGCCGTGAAGTTCTGGCGTCTTGGCGGCAATGATGCGCACCTCTTTTGCCCTCTTTCCCTCTCGAGGCTTCTTGTATAGATAGCAAGCGTTTCAAAATACAAAAATGGTGTGACCGCTGGATAGAAAAAGTTGCCGAACCAGACGGTCTCATCAGTGCTGAGCGCTTATAAAAACGATTTATAAAAAAGGGTAATTATTCCCAAAGTTACCTCTCCTGAGTATTGCGTTAAACATAACCATCTGCTATAGCAGCTCCGAGCATGCGGCTGACATTGCCATCCCGGCCGACCGAATTGCAGCGGTTGCTGCCAGTCGTGTCCCGCAGTAACTTCTGAGCTTTAACCCAGAACCAGTCACTCGAACACAGGAGGCCCAAGCCTCTAAGCTAACCGGTTTCAGTTGAACAACGGGCAATGGCGAAGTTCAGGTTCCCAATGGAGAGATTAAGGCTTGCTGCGCCTGTCACTGCCCAAGTAAAAGAGTCATTGCGAAAAATCTCTGTCAACTAGGTATGTGTATTCATTCAGCTCGCGGCAGCATAATTTTTGTGGTATAAAAATAATTAATTAAAAGAAATAATAGAATTAAAGTGTTATTTTTGATTGAATTTAACGATGAAAGCGATCTCGCGATTGAGCGCACTGGCCAATACGGTGAATTCTTGCATCAGCTTCAAAGAATAAAAACACGAGTCTGCACGCAAAGGCTAAGGCGCGGACACCGAGCTGGTGGCCAGCGACAAGGCACGCTCGTAGTTGTACGCGCTATCGGCAGCCAAGTGCTGCACGCCCGGACGCAGAGTCAGCTAAAGACAACAGCCCAGGTTTCCCAGATAAACGACAAGCGTGCAGTAACCGTCGATGCCGGCGAATTTGCATCCAAACAGCCCTTTTTGGATGCCGCCCTTATTCATCGCAAAGGTTTAGAGATCGACTGGGGTGTAGCCGCAAGCCAGGGCGTCAAAGTCGCTGGGCTGTTCGTAGATGCGACTGCTCAGCAGCGCCTGGTTCATTTGAGGCACCAACTCAAACCAAGATGGCGCATGCGCATCCATGCGTTGGCTCAGCGTCGGACCCGAGGGAACGCTAACCAGGCCCAGCGCACGCTTAAAAAATGCGTTGTCTCGAAAGCCATCAATTGCATCAAAGTCGCTCTTGCCCAATCACAGCAGCGCGGGGTGACTTTTGAGGATCGCGCAGTTATCAATGCCCGACCGCAGCAGGAACTTCGGGTCGATCAGCGCATTGACGTTCACGCGTCTGAGGTACTTGCCAATGAACGCCAGTCCAGCATGCGAGCTGATGTCGTAGAGCGGTTTTTTGATCAAAAAGTCGATCATGTTGCAGTTCACCTTCTGGGTGAGCAATTAATGCGAGCTAAGTTGTTGATTTCAAAAGGAAAGCAACATATTGCGACTTTCAGATCACGGATTCAGATTAATAAAAATGTCCGTCGTTGGACAGCCGGTTACCGGGTGATTTATGAATAAAAATGTCTATCGTGCATCGCTACGCGATACACGCTTCTTGATGTGGGACGTGCTTGGCCTCGAGTCGCACCCGATTATGGCTGGCACGGGTCGCACGCTTGTAGATGCTGTGCTTGATCGTGCACGAGATTTCTCATATGAAACCCTGGGGCCCTTGTATCAGTTATCTGATCGGCAGGGCTGTGTATTGGATGGGGGGCGGGTGCGACTGCCCGAGGGGTTTGATGTCGCATGGGCGCAATTCCGGAATGAATGCTGGACTCGGATTGGGATACCCGAGCACGATGGCGGACTGGGACTGCCCTATGTTGCGTCAGTGGCGGTTCAGGAGTTGTTTTACGGTGCCAACCCGGCATTTATAACTCTTTCTGGGTTTGCGCTGCCCCTTTATTTCTTGATTCAGCGGTACGGAAGTCCTGCGCTAAACGAGAGATTTTCCGAGCCTCTCCTCGATAACCGATTCACGGCCTGTCTATGCATGACAGAGCCTCAGGCGGGGTCCGATGTTGGTGCTGTGGCTACCCGCGCCCATCTGCTTGGTGGTGGCCGTTACCGAATCGAAGGAAGCAAGGTTTTTATTAGTGCTGGATCGCATGAGCTTTCGAACAACATCGTATACGTGGTGCTGGCTCGTGTAGTCGGTGCACCACCTGGAACGCAAGGACTTTCCTGCTTCCTGGTGCCACGCTTCGACTTAGAGAGCGGAGCTGACAATTTCGTGCGTTGTCGACGCCTTGAGGAAAAAATGGGGTTGCATGGATGTCCAACAGCAGAGATGTCGTTTGGAGAAGATGGCGACTGTATTGGCGAGTTGCTCGGCGAGGTACCAAACCGCGGACTTCTGCAGCTACTTACCATGATGAATCATGCTCGGCTTGCCACCGGTGTATTTGCGCTGGGCATGGCTTCCAGCGCATATTTGAATGCCGCTGAATACGCAGCACAACGCCTGCAGGGTACAGACCCGCGTCAGGTCTTCAATGCAGCGGCACCACGAGTCGCTATCATTCAACACGGCGATGTCGCCCGCATGCTGGTCGAGATGAAGACTCTTGTGGAGGGGTCGCGGGCATTGATTATTTCCGTAGCGGCCGAACTTAGCCGGGTGCAGTGGCTGCGCTCGACCGGTGGCGAAAATTCCGATATCTCCCATGCCGAGGGACTCGTTGGCCTACTTACGCCGGTGATTAAGGCGCATGTTTCAGATGCATCTTGGCGTGTTGCCGAGCTGGCGATCCAGACGCATGGCGGTTACGGTTATGTGCGCGACTATCCTGTAGAGCAATACGCCCGCGATATCAAGATCCTCTCAATTTGGGAGGGTACCAACCATATCCAAGCCGTGGATCTCCTGCGCGATAAGCTGGGCTTTGGCCGAGCGACCGGCGCAATCGACCTTTTGACTAGTGAGATTGATGCATTTTTGGCCTCTGACCGCAGCACTATCGGCGCGGAACTGGGGCCGGAACTGTTGCGCGCCCGCAATTGCTTTGTCAAGGTGCTCGGGGCCATACGGGAAATGGTGTCGCAAAAGCGCATGGACGTTGCACTGCTGCACGCCAACTCCGTACTGCGCATCACCGCGGAAATGGTCGTTGCTTGGCTTTTGCTACGGTCGGCCTCGATTGCAGAGCAACTGCTTTCGCGCCCCGATTCGTCAGTAGACCGAGATTTTTACGAGGGAAAGATCCTCAGTGCTCGCTGGCTGTTTACCAATTCCCTGCCGCGCATTCATCAAATTGTGGAAGTTGTTTGCTCAGGCGAATCAAGCGCCCTCTCAATGGGCTCTGCGCTACTCGCGGATATCGACGACGCACAGGGTAGAGCGGCCCCGTTTCGCCGCCGCGCCGCAGTTTCGACACCTTAAACACAAGCGGCTTGATCAAACTATTACTAATGGTAATTTACTATGTTCAGGCATATCGCTGTAATTTTTATATTCCTGATGGCCCAGCTCAGCGGCATCTTTATGCCTGCACTCGCCGCGCAAAACGACGTGATGCCGACGGAGATTCCCTTTGATCCCGCAGTTCAGGCGCAAATCAAGGCCAAGCTTGGCGCAATTCCAGTCAAAGACAGAACTCTTGTGGAGGCACGGCAGTTGGTGCTTCTGGCGATATCCGCAGCCGACGAAGGCGAGAGGCGCGCGGCAAGCATAACGGAGGCGGAGGGGCTACTCGCGGAGGCGTTGGCTCGATTTACAGGCGACCCAGAGCTGATGGCGTTCGCGGGGACACTGGACTGCATGAAAGCTGGAGCCCCTGGGCTGGGTGGCATGTTGGCAATGACTTATGCGCGCCAGGGTTTCCGCAAGCTCGATGCCACAGTGGCCAATAACCCTGTCGTGCTTGGCGCACGCCTGCAGCGCGCAATAACGTTTATGCGATCTCCCGCATTTCTCGGTAAGGGGCGGGTGGCACAGATGGATTTTGAATACCTGTTGCAAAGGGTGCCTAGCGACAAAGCATACAACAGGCTGCGCGCAATGTTGTTGTTCTATCTGGGTGAATCTCAGTCCAATAATGGTGCAGCTAAGGACGCAGCAGGCTCTTGGGTACTCGCCATCGAGCTATCTGAACCGGGCTGGTCGCAGCGCGCTGCATCCAAATTGCGCGGAAGCAGGCCATGAGCGAACCCATTTCATTCGAGCGTTTAGTAGCCGCCAAGAAAGAAGCTCGACCTCAAAAGCGATTGTGGCTGTCAACCGGAACACCGGGTATTGATCTCGCATATGAGATCCACATGCCAAAGCAGCCCTTCAAGGATCTCCTTGTTTTTTACCACGGTGGTGGCGCGCATGGACGTGCGGGCTACGACTGCATGGCCCGAGCGCTCAGTGACGCAGCCCCCGTCGCAGTCTGTCTGCCAGACGTGCGTGGACATGGTTCGTCCAGCGGCCCCCGTGGCCATGCTTTTCCATCAAAAGTGGTCTGGGACGATGTAGATCTGATGGTGGCCGCGATGCGGCGTTTATATCCCGGCGTTCGCATTCATCTAGGTGGACACTCCAGCGGATCCGGGATGCTTTTGAATCATCTAACTCGCCGTCAACCCCGTGAGACCGCTGATAGCCTCATATTACTAGCCCCCGAATTCGGTTGGCGCGCAGGTCTCTACCAATGTGACAACAGTTTCGGCTCCTTTACGAGGGTAAGGCGCTGGCCCTTTTTGCTAGCCGCCTGCACCGGAGGCTTGCTCGGTAGCAGCCTGCCGGCTGTGTACTTTCAGCTCCCCGAAGATGCCAAAAAGTTCGGCTGCTTGCCTGCCTATTCGGTAGGTATGGCGAACGCGGTTACTCCCGCCGCCCCCGCCTGGCAATTGCGACAACTTGCCTTGCCTACGCACATCGCCGTCGCCAACGATGACCAGCTCATAAACGCCAACCGACTCGCGGCCTTTATTGAGTGCAACGGTGGGAACAACGTACACGTCGCCCGACTAAACGACGTTGACCATCTCGGGGTCATTCTTGATTCCGTTCCATTTTTAAGTAAAGCACTTGGCTATCTGCCTTCGCATTAGGAAGCAAAATGACAATTCATTTTGGTAACGTTTTTTTTGCTGTCTGGCATTCCCCCAAAACTGTAGACACTTTTCATAGCGCAGTTTGACGCTGCCGCTCGAACTCATGGGGGCTGAGTTGATTGAGGTGCTTGTGGCGTCGATTGCGATTGTCGTTAGAAGCATTTCTGTGTCGCAAAAAGAATCATTACCGTGCAAACAGCACTACTCTTGCTTGAAAAACTAAATATCTCGATCAGCTCAGCCCCCATGAGTTCGAGCGCCAGCATCAAACTGAACTGTGAAAAGTGTCTAGTGGTTTGGGGGAATGCCACGACAAGTTCACTGGTGATTTTCAATTAACTGGACCGGGAAGAAAAAATTACGAGGTGTATCGCAGAAAGAAATCCGCGATCATATTTCGACACTGTAATGCCTGTGGTAATTTCTCAAGAAAAGGAAAGTTGTGGGGCATACCTTCCCAAAGATCCAGTGACACAAGTACCTTACTTCCCCTTGCAACATCCACTGCCGCCAAGGTGTCATGCAATAGCACCTCGGTGCTGGATGCATGAAAGCTAATCGGCGGAAGACCTGTCCATTCTCCATGAATTGGGGAAATCAATGGATCAGCTGGGTCAGCCCCGTTGAAATAGTGGGTTGCGACCCAGTCCCAAATGGCTTCGTCAGTCATAGCATCTTGTTTGCTACCTTGGGCTGATTGCTTTCCAATCTGTGTTAGGTCAGTTGGGGCAGACAGCAATACGGCAGCCCTTGGAAGCCGCAACCCACGATCGCGCATTTCCATCATGGTTCCAAGAGATATGTTAGCTCCGGCTGAATGTCCAATCACGAATACATCCGAGTATCCGTGCTCCATATCCGAAATGCCAGAAAGTACTTTTTCACAATCCTGTATTGCTGCCGGGAACGGGTGTTCTGGTGCTAATCGATATGGCACTAGAACTACCGGGAGGCTTGTAATGTCCGACAAATGCTTGCAAAACTTTCGGTCTGTTTGTTCGGCGCGTACGCAGAAAGCACCGCCATGAAGAAAAACGATAACTGCCTTAGATCTTGGTGAATGATGTTGTATCAACTCAACCTGAACTCCACCTACTGACATTGACTCAATAATTGTTCTTGGTTGCCCGAATGAGCCGATGCGATCGAGCAACTTAAATCTTCTTCGTACTATTTTGGCGTTAGCCTGTCGCTTCCAAAGTGGCTTGATGTAGCGCTTTAATACCAGTTCTACGAGCCAGAGATATGGGCTCGGATGAGTGGGCTCGCTATTGAAGGAACTGCGCAAATCCTTCAACAAATAAGTAGTCTCTTTCTGCAACTGTGTGCACTGGGCCAGTCGATGAAATGCAACCAATAAGCCTTTGGGCTCGCCATCTCGCTTCATGTTTTCAGCATCCTAAGCACAAATCCAAAATGCACGTGATCGAAAATCAACTACGATGTATCGCATTGATGCCGTGCGATGAAACGCAAAATTCATTCAGTTAAGTTATCCCGTGGTCATAGGGAGCTTTGTCAATGGTTCGATCTTTAACAACCAATTGCAGAGCAGGGAAGCCATTGTCAATTAGGTTCACAGATGTGTCCTCAAGTGAGAGAATGGTTTCATGGTGCGGTGTATCTGATGCACTCCCTGCAATGATGAGCTGGAAGCTGGTTTGAAAATTCTTGTCGGGCATAGATCTATTTTCTGGTCGCGGCCGCAATTCGACACATGTAGGAATTTAGTCTGTTCTATTTCACTACCTTTTCACTCGAAGTCAAGGTCCAGAAAACAGATGTATCTTCATTGAGCGGGTGTTGTTCCCCTATTGGGGGCCCATCGACCTCGTACTTCTGCCCTGTAAATCTTATCTCTCATTAGAGACTCGCTAAATTCAAACATTTTTGCGAGCTGCTTTTGCTGGGCCCACCCTTCACGCCATATTTTTGCAAGCTGCAGGCCTTCAGCAGGGGTCAATGTCGGTTTTCTGTCCCAGGTTTGCCCTCTAGCACTTGCTGCGAGTTGGCCAGCCATGCATCGTTCTCAGATGAGCTCGCGTTCGAACTCTGCAAACTGAATCGCCCATAGTTTGAACCGCCCCCCTGAAGCCACCCTTTGCCAATATTTTGAATGCCGTCAGTTTTGATGGTCTGTAAAAGGCTGGGAGCAGTCTGTCGGGATTTGGCAGGTCGAAGGCTGCTCCCAACCCATACCAGACCTTTCCCATACATCTACTTAGAAGCGAGGTTAGGGCTCTTCGTCGAATTGCGATTCACTGCTCTGATCTTTTCGAGAATCTCTGTGACGTGCCTTGGATATTCACCGCTAAAGTATTCGAAGGTAAGCGGATTGGCTGTATAGAAGTGGCAGCAAAAATCAACCCAGTCCGCTGTCTTTAGCGGGCCATTAATTTTGAAGACCTTGCTTGATCTGGCCTTGATATGCGCAGGGTTCTTCATCGTCATGTTGAAGTCGAAATCCCGCCTCTGAAAATACTCTTCTTCCGTAAAAAGCTGTACAGCGCCGTCGAAGTGCCTGAAACAGTTGGCCGCGAGATCAAACTCAGCATGCAGGTAGCGAGCAGGGAAGTAGTGCTGCCCTTCAACCTCAATCCGAATGGCTTCCGTCTTCATTTCCAGGGCTTGAAACGACTTGATGCCGTCTGACTCACTCCACTTAATGTCTAGACTGTATGCGTCTGCGAAGAGGAAAGTGATAAGCCGAGATTCAAGATCAAGGGGGGGGCGAAGCTTCGCAATTCCGGATTTGACGTTGCGGATATCCTCGTCGAAGGGAGCACCGTACCAAGTGTCGTCCTCAAAGTATCCCAGACCGCCGACGTCGACCCTGACACGGTTTTCGTCGAGGGCAATGAACTTTTTTATGTCGGGTCCGTCGAACCGCCAGAACAAGTCTATAAACCGTGGGGCCCAGTTGTTAATGGGGTGCATTCCGCGCCGGTAGCAGGGGTGGGCCATCAAGATGAAGTCGGGCCCGGCAAAGCAGCCTTCGTAATGAGGGCTGGGAGGAAATCGGTTCGCGATCTCGTTGAACGGCAACAGTCCGTCGCGCTCGGTACTTATTGGGCCTAATAGCGACCTTGCTAGGCCTTGCGCCTTGGCAACGATGCCGATGGTCTGGATGTACTCGAATGACTCCGCGCCGAGGATTACGCCCTTGGATGCGGCTAGTGACGTGAACGAACCAATCAGGTCAGTTGCTTCTGCCAGTCGTTCGTGGGACTCTCTTTCCAAGTCCGCGATATGACGGGCCATCATCTGGTCGTATTCTTGGTCAGTCACGGCATTTCAATCAGGTGTTAACGCAACCCCCAATATACCTGCGCACCCACTACGACTGGACACATAACCAATATCAGATGGCATGAAAGTGAGGCGCACTAGGCTGGGAATGACAGTTATTGAATGAGATCGGTCGTATGACGTCCGTGCTGACCGGCCGCTCCAGCTGCTGGTGTACTACATCGGTAGATTCAGGGAGCATCTCCCGTACCCTGCCCCTTGATGACTCTGTCACGCAGTCACAATAGCAGGCATGTCAATGAAACGGCGACGCAGCGGGTAAGACGAGCGTTAGCTTCGAAAGGGATGAGTATGAGTGAGCAGGAACTGCCTCCGGCTGACAGCAATACAGGGACGAGCACATTGGCCAGCGGGCCCGCGGGCACCCATTTTGAAGCCCAGGTCGGTGCGTCATATTTACTAGCAATGCTCGCCGGGGCACCCGCGAGGGGCCTCCCTGGCGCCTCGATAGAACGAGTTGCGCTACAGCAAGCCAATGCAGGGCGTCCCCTCGATGACGTGGTCATCCATGCCCACGACAACGTGTCCGGAAAGCCGGCGGTGCTTGAGGTCCAGGTCAAGCGATCTATCACCTTCGCCGCTGCCGATCCCGTCTTTAAGAAAGTCGTTGGTCAAATAGTCAAAGCGTCGCAACGGGCTGACTTTCTGACCCAGCGGTACGAGTTGGCGATTGCGACGACCAAAGGATCGCGCAAGATCGACGGTGCGTATCAGGATGTACTCACGCTCGCGCGCCAGATGGGAGACGCTGCTACCTTCGCCGCTCAAATTGATCTGGCGGGCGTGGCAAACGACGATATGCGCGCATTCGTCAAGACGTTCAAAAGTCATCTGCGAGACGAAGGCTCGCCAAACGACAACGAGACTGTATGGCTGTTGCTGCGCCGACTGCAGATTCTGACCTTCGACTTCACGGCACCAGGCTCAGCATCGCACGACCTGGCGCTAGAACGTGCTGTACGTGTGCTGCATACCGACGATGGATCGCGCGTCGGGCTCTTCTGGGTCAGCCTCATTGAACTGGCAATCGATGTGGCGAAAAGCGGCGGCGAAAAAACCCGAGAAACAACACTGCAAAATTTCGCGCAGCTGGGCTATCGGTTCCTAGGTGAACGTCGGTACGCTACGGCCCGAGCAGCGCTAGCCGAGTCGTCCCGCTTGGCACTTGCTGACATTGGTAACCGCGTGGGCAACGTCGTACTCGCACGACAGGAGCGTGTTGCCGCAACGCGCGACGCATTGGACCGTGGACGCTATGTGGAGATCCGTGGTGATGCAGGCGTCGGAAAATCGGGTGTATTGCGGCAGATTGCCGAGGCAATGCAAACTGAAAGTCAGGTCATCGTTCTCAGCCCAGGACGATGTGTTCCACGCGGGTGGACCGCGTTGCGCGCACAGCTCGGCTTCGACGGAACGCTTCGCGAATTGCTTGTCGAACTGGCCAATGACGGCGGCGCAACGATCTTTGTCGACAACCTCGACTCTTTCAGCACAGATGAGAGACTCACGGTCGTTGATGTCGTCCGGGAGGCCTCTGTCGTTTCGGGATTGGCCGTGGTCGCGACGGCTCGGCGCGAATTTGGAATTGATGAGCCCAGCTGGCTGCCGAGCGATGCACTGGCACGCCTAGGCCAAACTGACCCGATCCCGATAAGTGAGCTGAGCAAGGTGGAGATTGAGCAGCTCAAGGTAACCGATCCTTCGCTTGCGCCCCTTCTAACGGACAGCCATCCCGCACGCCAGGTTGCCAGAAACCTCTTTCGCCTCGCACGGCTGGTGAGTCAGCCAACATCTGATCCTATACCGCGCACTGAAGTCGATATGGCCGAGCAGTGGTGGACCAATGCGGACGGTGCCCGCGACGCCGGGTGGCGTGATCGGACCCGGCTGCTGCAAGGCGCAGCAACGCAGACCTTGTCTGGCGCTGACTTCCTCGACGTTACAGGCCAAGCTGCGGCACCGATCGATGCGCTTGTTTCCAGCGGCACTCTGCGGGATTTTGGCATTGACCGGGTCGCATTTCGTCATGATGTACTGCGCGAGTGGGCAATTGCGAACGCCATTCACGGCGATTGCGAACTCGTCGACGGGCTGCAACTAGATCGACCAGCAACAGCGATATTTGCACGTGGCGTTGAGCTGGCAGCACGTATGGGAATCGAGCGGGCGACAGACGGCGTGCGGTGGCACGCGCTCGTTGAACGGCTTAGCCAAGCGGGAGTTCATCGTTCATGGCGCCGCGCCGCGTTGCTCGCCCTCGCTCGATCCGAAGCTGCGGAGGCACTTCTCCAACGCGCATCGCCCCAGCTTCTCGCCAATGGCGCCGAACTGCTGCGAGAACTCATCCGAACAGTCATGGCTGTCGACGTGCTACCGGCCGCAAAGGTCTTTGCGGCTGTGGGAGTCGACCCCGCGCTCATACCCGCATCGATCAATGTCCCGCGCGGTCCGGCATGGACGACGTTGATTTTCTGGCTCTTGGGTACCGGAGACAGCGTTCCTAATGAGGCCATTCCAGAAGTCGTTCAGCTATACGCGACATTCTCCGTTGGTACGCTTGGTGCCACCGACATCACGCCGTTTACGACACGGCAGATTTATCGTTGGCTAAGGTTGATGGAGCCAAGAGAGGCTACGCCAAAGCCAAGCGAAGGCCCAGTGTTTTGGGCGCACCTTGATCGCTCCGAGGTCCAGTCCCTGAAATCGGACCTTCGCGATGCATTCGTCATGTTCGCGCGGACAACGCCGGAGTTGGCCACCGAATACCTGACGGCAGTGGGAAAGAGCGAGCACAACGAAGAGATTGTGCGTAGCATTCTGAAGATGCGCGGCACGTTGGCGCAAGCAGCCCCGGCAGAGCTGGCGAACCTGACCGCGCAGGCATTGATCGCAAGGTCCCGGCGACGCGATAACGACTTTGGCTGGGAGCGCGAAGAGGCGTTTACCTATCTCGATAGCGAGTTCCTTCATGCATCGCCAGCCCAAGGCCCATTCCTCGACTTATTGACCAATTCGCCCAAGAACGGTTTGGGCTTGGTTCATCGCTTGGTCGCACACGCAGTCGCACACGGAAGCCGAGGCGCTGACCCAGGGACAGATAGGTTCGACTTGTTCTTGCCGGGAGGTGTGCGCACATTTCCGTGGACGCAGACCTATTTCTGGTCACGCAACAGCAACTTCTACGCCGTCACGTCCGCGCTGATGGCACTCGAAGCATGGGCTCACCGCCGCATTGAGGCAGGCGAATCACTCGATGTTGTGCTGACAGACGTGGTCGGGCCGCAGGGCTCGTGCGCTGCATACTTGCTAGTGGCAGTTGATCTCATAATTTCGCATTGGCCAAAATCGATTAACGTGGCTGCGGCCTATCTCGGCTGCCCCGAACTGCTCTGCAGCGATCACACGCGTCAGGTGCATGATCGGGTCGAAATGCCGGACTTCTTCGGTCTTGGCGCCTTGCGTAGCGAACCGCGCGGTACCGTGACCTCCGCTGAACTGAAGCACCGGCCATCCCGACGGACAACGCTCGACGAACTGATAGGAAACTTCACGTTCCTTGCATCCCCGGATCAACTCGCGACACTGAGGACGTTGTTGGCGACCGCGGCAGCACGCCTGGGCGAACCTGCCGCGAGCGCGCATCTGGGCAACCCGGAATTCATGGCTCGGTACGCACTGAACCTTTCGGATGCCGAAAATTGGCCAGAATTTGAAGTGACACTCAAGGACGGATCTTCTGCGACTGTGCGCAAATATGTATCGCCAACCTCAGAGCAGACCCATCTACAAGCTCTGCGAGACGCCGCAACTGAGCGAGAGTCAGACTTCGCCACGCGGTCTACACTGACCCTTGCGGTCGATGATCCCGCCCGGTTGCTACCAGAAGCTCGTTCGGTAGCGGTGGCGTGGGCGCGGCGTTCTGCGTCGGCTACTACGGAAGTCGAATCCGACGACGAAGGCGGAGAGCGGCGCATGCAAGTGGAAGCGGTTGTGACGGCCGCGATGATCGTCATGCGGGACGGCGATGTCGCGTTGCGCGCCGAGCACGAAGACTGGGCGCGATCTCAACTGGGCAAGACGCTTGCAGCTCTCGACGACGATCCTGCGCGTCAGATGCGAGGGGGTCTGCGCTTCAATCCGACCGCAATCGCCTATGCCGGGTTGATCCACGCCTTGAGAAATAGGTCAAGACCGGAAGACGTACGGTTGCTTCTTGAGGTAGCGGCGACAGGAAACCACGCTGCCGCGCACGGCTTCGGGACGTCCGCCGCAGTGCTAGCGGACGTCGATAGTCGCCTATTGAGATCTGTGCTCCGATGCGCATTCAGCGCGAGTGTCGTGGAGAGCCGAGCGTGGGATACGTCGCGTGAGGAGGTCGACGCTCGCAAAGCGCGGAGTCATAAACGGGCACAGGCTACCGTTGTCGCTGAGATGGCATGGCTTGGCGGCGAAGGCCCGGAGCCATCGTGGCCGACATTTCCGCTAGCGCAAGCTCGGACGAAAAGGCGACTCTGCGTAACTGGAACCCGGATTGCTACACCAGAAGCGCCAGAGCCTTCGCCAACAGAGCATGTAAATCATCAGGCTGCGGCTCTCTGGTTGCGCCAAGTGTGCCTCCTTTCCCACGAATACACGCGCCCTTGGCTCAGCGTGATCGTGAAAGCCTACATGCCTTGGACATCCCTCGCGAATGGAGTGGCCCTAGACGACGGAGACGAAACGGACCATCCGCCATCTGATTGGAACCATACGTTCTTTGCGGCGGTGGCACGATGCATTGTCGATCTGTCAACGTCTGAGGCCACTGAACTGGCTGTGCGACACATCGTTGCGCTTCCAGACCGGAATTTCTACGACGTGCTAGTCGAATTTTTGCGCAGCATGGACGCGGTGTACTTCGAGGGCGACAACATTCCTACGCAGGTGGCCTTAGACATTCGGAGCGTGCTCGGCGACCACATGCTGACCACGCGTGGATGGGAACGTCTCAGCGGAACTAGGGACTTGACCATCGAAATGCACATTGGACCGGCAATCGCCGTTTTGTTCTTTAACGACCACATGTATGGGCAGGGGTCGAAGTGCTACCTGCTTGAGAAGGGCGTTGAGCGAGTCGGTCCATTTCTCCCTTTTCTGGGTAAATTGGTTAGCAAAGGGCCGTCACCTTTTGTCGCACTGGTACTGCTCAACCTGCTTGAAGTTGCGCCACGAGTCGATCAACTGGATGTACTCGTCGAGGCCGGAGGCGCATGGATCAAGGCCTATCCTGATTTCCGACAACTATGGATAGACCACGGTGTGGGTCGCCGTTGGTGCTTGGTGATGGAGGCTATTCGGGCACACAGTCCGGCTAGCTTTAACAAAATCGCGCCGCAGCGGCCTGCCATCGACACCCTCGTCGCGTCGCTTATTGCTCTCGGCGTGCCTGAGGCCACGTGGTTGGAGGAAGAACTCAGCAAGCTATGAACCACGAAGCGAAGCCAGCTTGATCTTGACTTATTTGCGCCAAACAGCAGTGCTCCAATGTCTCTGTTGTAGGACGGCATCTCGTAGCGCAACAGCGTCCCGACAATAGCTGCCGCGACGCCGACGGTGAAAGTGCCAAATCGCTTCAAAGACAGCAGCGCGCATCAATGCGGTCACCCGATTCTCAGTATCGATCGACTGCAATCGCTGCACTCCAGACCTTCGCTCTTGTAAGTCGCCTAAAGGCTGGAAGCGGACCATGGCTCAAGACGGCTGGGATGCATCACCTGGCCACAACCGGTCTGTCGCGAGTTTTCAAAATTGGTCACTCAACGATCAGTTGGACTGTGAAAGCTGCCGTGACTCTCGGACTCCAAAGACCTCTGCTGCTGAAAACAGGGGGCTAACTCAGCTGCGCCTCAACAAACCCGCCGAGGCGAGACGTGATGTTTTTATCTCTATAATTTTTTTAGCATTCAAGCTACAGTCACAAAGCAAACAAATGCCGTTAGCAACTGTCAACATACCTATGCGGACCGGGAGCCTGGAATTGCAGCTCTCACGGGGCCAGTCTGTTCTGTTCTTAGGCGCCAATGGTGGAGGAAAGACGCGCCTCGGTGTACATCTAGACACCCAACTCATCAGCAAATCTCACCGGATCGCGGCCCAACGCGCATTGCAGTTTAGCGCTTCGGTCCAACTTGTCGCTTTTGAGACGGCACAAGAAACGCTTCAGTACGGCACTAGCCGAAGTGTTCATGCGCACCTTAAAGGCGATCAACTCTTTAATCAGAAGCAACATAATCGCTTTGGAAACAAGCCCGCCACATTTTTGCTTAGCGACTACGAAGCCTTGCTGCAGGCGCTCTTTGGCGAAGAGACACGCGAATCCGTGAAATTCCGGCAGGCCACCAAGCAAGGCGAGGCGGTGGAAGTGCCGGAAACCTGCTTCGACCGGCTGCAAGGTATCTGGAGCAGTCTACTTCCTCATCGAAAATTAGTTGTCTTAGATGCAACGATAAAAGTTGACCCGACTAACGGAGAGGGGTCCCGATACGATGCTGCGGAGCTAAGCGACGGAGAACGCGTCATCCTATATCTGATTGGGCAAACCCTGATGCTGCCGTCTGAGAGCGTGCTGATCATCGACGAACCTGAGCTCCACGTTCATCGTGCACTAATGACGAAGCTCTGGGATGTTCTCGAGTCTTCACGATCGGACTGCGCCTTCATTTATATCACGCATGATTTGGAGTTCGCCGCGTCGCGCCTAGCGGCGCAGAAGTTTGCTCTCCATGGCTACTCAGCAGAACCCGCACCGTGTTGGGACATTGAGGCGCTACCCACCGATATTGCGGGCATCCCTGAAGAAGTCGTTTGCCGAATCGTCGGAAGCCGGCAGCCTATCCTCTTCGTGGAAGGAGACAGCAGTAGCGAAGACATTTCAGTGTATCGCCGGGTTTATCCGTTGCACACCGTAATACCGGTTGGAAGCTGCGATGCAGTCATAAGCAGCGTCGGCGCCTTCCGGGCACACAAGAGCCTTCACCGGGTCACATGCTGCGGTATTGTGGATGCCGACCATCGAACTCCATCAGAAATTGCTTCTCTTCAGGCCATCGGTATTTTTGCCACCCCTGTGGCAGAAATCGAAAACCTATTCGTACTTCCTGAGATCTTTTTCACGTTGGCCCAGACGTTGGGTCACGATCCTGCCGCAGCCGCAAACCTCGCCCAGCAACTCGGCGAAAGAATCCTGGCCACAGCAGGCAGGGATGTTGCGACGTTTGCCCTTCGTTATAGCAAGCGGCGAATCGATCGGTCACTGAAAGTCATTGGGTTGGACTCTAAGAACGCAGCCGATTTGTCGACGGAGTTCAACAGCCGGATTGCACTAATCGACCCGGCTCGTATTCATGCAGATGCTTCGCAACGGCTGACCAGCAGTGTTGAGGACCGCAACGTGGAAGAGGTACTTAAGA
This sequence comes from uncultured Pseudomonadota bacterium, assembly GCA_903864555.1. The sequence goes on from CAIPGJ010000962.1 coordinate 16,658, forward strand.
TCTACGATAACAAGGGATTGTTGGGACAGGCGGCCACGCTTTTCGGTATGGCCAGCAAAGGACTGCAAGAGCATATCGGTCGAATGCTCCGGTCGCCGCAGGGGAAGGTATTTCAAGATGCCGTGCGCGTCAAGCTTCCGGTTCTAAATGCAGCCCCAACCACAATTGATATGCCTGAAGTTGCGGCTGTGACTAAGTAATCGACGATTCATACCTTTACTTGGCGGAGCACCGCCGACGCATTGCTGGCTGAATCGGCTAGCGGGCTTAATATTGGCAATGGCCGGGTCAAGTCCGCTGGCGGCGGCCCTAAGTGATTGTCACCCTCTGGCACCTGCCGTTGAACCTCTCATGTATCAACCGGAAAGTGTGGATCGAATTTACCCGTTGGGGGGGGGCTGCGAGAGCGGGCGTTCGACAGGGAATTCGCGAGGAGAGCATTTTCAATGTCGGCTGTGCACCCGAGCCCGGACATCAGGCGTGACCAAAATGGTCTTGAATGAGAGTTCGCGCATCATCTCGGCTTCTAGCTACGAATGAAAACGACCGACAGCAACCGCTGCATTCCACACTTTACCCTTGTAAGTCGTCGAAAGGCTGGTTGCGGTCGTTGATCAGCCGTTGTTGAACTTGCGCAAATTGATCCAAAAGAGACATCTGTCGCAACTGGTTAATGGACAGTTCGGACGCGCTCCTAACGCCCATGACACCTTTTGAATTTTTCGCCACTACCGCACGGACACGGATTATTTCTTCCCGGTTTTTTGATCTTCCTAAGCTGGGGGTATTCCGGTTGCTTGAGATTCATCGCCCGTTTTGGGTGAGCCATTCGGGCAGCGTCTTCGTAGATTGAGCTGTTTTCTTCTGTTCGCTCTGTTGGTACGCGAACCGAGAACGATTGTGCCTGGTGATAGGTTCCGTCAGAACTAACTGCTGCAACGACGCCGACCATATTAGAAGCCTCAACGGCTAAAGATGCTGCACTGGCCTTTTCATTTACCTTTGACCAGTCAATCTGCTGGCCGTGTTGTTGCAGCCATACAAAGAGCGGCTTCCCGTCCCCAGCCAGGACAAAGTAGCGGGCGGGATATTGGTTAAGGGTTCGGCGAAGGTCGAAGAGCAGCTTGGCCAGATTTTTCCGGTCATCCTCTCCCAAGTCACGGATCTGGCTCTCCGCCGAAATCCAACCGTACGCTCGGGTTACGTCAAGAGCATCAAGCAAATTCTGCACCTCTTCAGGGAAGTTCTGCGTCGGAAACAGCCGGGTCTCCCAATCTTCACCCTCGAAGGCCCTGTCAACGATGTCGCTCATGCCATCCCAGATAAGCATGTGCAACTTGTCGCTCTTCAGCTGCTCGGTAATTTCCTGATCGAAGCGGTTCTTCTTGAGGTACGCGCCAAGATGGTCAAGCTCGTCGAAGAGATGTGCCTTGCGCATCCCTGCCACGGCTTGCCGCACCTCCATGTAATGGGCAAACTCGCCTGGGGTGGGCAGGAGTCGCTTGAGTACGAACAGGTCGTCAATGGACAGCGAAACAAAGGCATGTCTTCCAAGTAGGGGCTCAACCTGTGGCAGTTCCTTGCAGTACGCTGAAAACGGTGAGAAGGACTCAACCGTCAGCCCAATCGGCACCATCACTCGGTAGTCGGATCGGCGAACACGGCCGCACTCTTCGTATTTGCCGTCAACCAGGCGGTAGAGGGACACTTCATCCGCCGAATTCAGGTAATTGAAAAAGCGCTCACATTGCTTGTACGCTTTAAGCACCAAGTCCTGAACGGATTGTGCGTGGCGGCCGAAATCAAGTGCTGGTGATGCAATGGTAGCGGCCGAACCGGCCTTGGCCTCAACTAAGAACAGCACGTCATCAATCAGAATGAGCGTGTCATTTTCGGACCACTGCTTACTGGTAGGGTCCTTGTAGTAAATTTCCTGAAAAACTTTGGCATCGGGAAGCTGAGCGGCCAGAATGTCGGCGAAAGCAGCTTCGCTCATCGTCTTCTGCCGCTCCTCAAAGGTCTTCTTGTAGTCCGGTTTTCGCTGAAGCAGGTTGTATAGAAGGGCACGATACCCCGCATCGCGGGCGAAACACGGATCGACGGCGTAATAATCCGACCCAAGCTGGATTAGGGGTTTCTTCCTGGCCGGGAGTGTCCGGTAGGGTGTCCCCACAAAATCGCCCGCGGCGAAGAACTCGGTTTCTTCGCCGCGCTGGTAAGCCAAGTCTGATAGCAGCGTCGGTGGTAGCTTCGTGTGACGGCTCACGTTGGCGATGCCGCCCCGAAACATGTCATCCATTGCACGTCCGGCGGTTTTCGCCTGTTGAGCATTGGCCTCAACCCATGCCTCCATGACGTCTGCCAGAGGTTTGTCCTGTGCTGCAGCGAAGGCCTGAGCCGCTTCAAACTGCTTCATCATCTCCATAGTTGCTTCGGCATGCCCAGATCGCGTGGCATTGGCCATGGCCTGGAAGCCTTCCGCGATATAGGCGGCACCAACGCCATACACGTCCTCCAAGACATCATTGTGAGGCGCCAGCACGTAGCGGTAGAACTCGCCCTCCAAAACTTGGAAGCGGTTCCCGCGAATCATTACCCAAGTGGATTTCGCGCGAAACTCAATGTCGGCGGTGTCGGGACCGAAGATTCCATCTTTGGTGTCAGCAGACGTGGTCATGGCGAAAAACATGGCCTGCTCACGCAGTTTGCGGCCAAGTTCAAACAGTTCTGCGCATTGGGCTTCATCGAATGTCATGTCCGCTGGAGCTGCATCTGATGCGAGAACCGCGTGCACGTACTCCAGCAAGAACTGGTTTTCACCAATCAGGTCATCCGGGGCGTACGTTTGGCATTGCTCCTCGGTGGCGCTTTGGTCTGTAATGGCTTTCATCACGCGCTGTGCGTAGATGTAGCCGAGCAAATCATGCGGAGGCATGGCGACGATCAGTTCGCGCATGCGGGCGGATGTGGTTTGCATGTCTTTCAACAGGGAAGCAGTGGCCTCTTTCCGTTTTTTATCGTCCATAACTACATGTGCCTGATGTTTCTGAATCTGCGAGTACGCCGAGAGGAGCCGAAGCCGGGAAGTGCCAAATGCACCCACTTGTTCGTAGAATCGCAGATAGCACAGGAAGCGCTGACGCGCGGACCTTCAGGGATTGAGATCTCTCGCATCCAGAGCCTGTAGTACGGCGTCGAAAGCCTTGTCGCATTCCCCAGCCAGCCACTTGAAGTGAGCGCGCAACGTCCCATGGGTGGACCGCGCGAGCCTTTCCTCTTTGTCCTTCTCAGTGACCGAGCTATGAGCCCTGAGCGTACTCCTCAGTCCGTGCAGCCTTGCAAGCGGCGTGAGCTTGGTCCTGGCCTGGTTCTCGGTAAGACCGGCGGTGACCACAATTGCGCCCAGAACCCTAAGCGATGCCCAGCTGGATTCCGCTTTTGCGCCCCTGTCTTCTAGAACCTTACGCAGTGGCTTGAGTTGAAACCCTTCGACCACCAACTGGTCAAGAGCCATGATCTCGTTGGCCCACTCGAACGTCGAATCCGTTGCCGGGTAGCGGGCTGCATCGAGATGCTCGGGGCTCCGTGGCAGCCACCATGCGGGTGGCGCGTCGTTTAGTTTTCCGATCTTGTATTTCAAGAGGTGTAGCGGATCGTACTCCGAGCTGAAATCGCCCATGATGTCGTTCTCATGTGCGCGCTTCGAGATCGGCCCCTTCGGCCATTCGTTGAACGATTGCCAGTAGCGCTGCTCTTCAATCGGTAGGCGTGCGAGATCACCGATATATGCGTGGACCTGTCCTGCTTCGTTGATGTCGTAGCCTTTCAGATACCACGCATTGCGGCAGCTGATCGTGCGGTCATTGAGGGTGTACTTCTCGGGGTCGGACTTGAATCGGTGTAGGACATCCGGCCGAAAGAAGGCCGGAGATATCTCCCACGGAAGGTCAGATTCTTGGAAATAGTTGGAGAGGAACTCGGGCGCGCAGGACGTTTCTACTTCGACGCCATTCTTGCGGTCGAAGATCTTAAAAGTCGTGTACTCGCGCTTGGTCGGGTTCGACGCATCTTTCCACTCGTTGATCAGTTGCTGCAGCGAGATGGAGGTGCGGACTATCATCCGGCCGTTCACGTAGCTGGCATTGGCGATGCCGCCGCCGTGATAGAAAAGGTCTGGAGCCCTTCGGTCAATTCGGCCGTGATCGCCCCAGCCGTTGAAGCTGCCCGGGATAAAGCGCGTGAAGTCGAACATTAACACCAGCGCCATGTCCGCCAGCGTCATGTAAGTCGAAAGATCCCTAGCGAGGATTGTTACGGCCGTGAGGCTTTCGCTGCCATTTCCGAGATCGGCGCGCAAGACTCGGATCACGTCTTCAATGTCGCCGTGCTCATCCAGCCGGCTGTAGGCATTGCGCTCTGGCACGAAATGCAGGCCAAGCGAATGCACCAGCTTTTGGCTCAGTTCGACAGGGCTATCGCCCTTCTGCACGCCATCGAACGATCGGCGGAAGATCAGCTTTTCGCCGCCAGAGAGTGACTTGCTCTCATGCCTCAGCGGCGGCTCTAGGTAGACCCTGTGTCCTTCACCGCCTCCGTAGCTCTTCTGGATTACCCAGCTTTCGTCAGTCTGGACAAAGCCGCGCATCAGGTCTTCCTGGTCCGCAGGCGTCACCTGCTGAGCGGGCGCGAGGACGCCGTGTATCAGGATGGCCGGGCCACTCGCGTAGATAACGATTTCCTCGCTCTGCGTATTTGCCTTGAGGAACTCGACTGATTCTTCCGCGCCGACGAGCCAGCTCGCAGCTTTGTCAGCTGGAGCCTGTGCGAGGGCCTTTAGCGCTGCTATGTTGAATCGACGGGTCATAGGGAAGCGGCTTATGAGAGGGTATTGCTTGATTTTGCAGGCTCCAGGCAGGTCTGCAGTAGTGAAGAGCTCAGTTCTACTGGAATTGCTAACGTAGAAGTAACCGACAGAAAGTTGGCGAGCGAATACCTTCCGATAGCACGTCCGCGTTGTCTGTCAAGTTAGATCTGACTTGGGCAGGGCTCATGGTGAGGTAATAAATCTGATGAACCTCTTACCGCGGTCCGTAGTTCGCGAGCCGACCATACCTCCGCCAGTCATTGTCACGTGGAGAAACTGCCCTTGCCCGAGCAAGCCTTCCGCCTGCAGGTCGCGAGCGATCTGATCGTAGGTTTCGCGTTGTCCACGCAGTTCGGGCAGGCAGTGTTCCAAGACCGCGGAAGGTCCGCCTGTCCCCCATCCTAGATTTGCAACACTATGGCGCGTCATCCATTGCACCGGATCATCCAACACTGACAGGACTTTCAAGTGCCAAGGAGTAAGTTGGTCGATCAATCGCAAAAAGATCATCTGCTCATCTTCCTCCGGAGGATTCGGAAGCGCTGCGTTCAGGACGGCGTTACGCAAGGCTTCAAGCTTCGCCTGCTGATGGTTCCGCAAGGCTATCTGCGACGCCTGCATGGTCACTGTCACGAATGCCTCGTTCTGTACCAGCTTCTCAGGGGTAAGTTCCGCTACTCGGCCCTCAACTTCTTTCACCACTTCGGCGAGCTGTTGAAGCCATGCTTCCTTTCTCCTCTCGATTGGAGAACTAAAAAAATTCTCAAACACAACCTGGAGCGGACCGCCTGCAGCTGGGATCAGCGATACAACGGCACGCCCGACTTCGCGGGCAACGTCGCCGGCGCTCTTTTTGGAGGGTAGATTGTCCATACGCGTGATATTTAATGAATGATGCAGTCCGGCCAAGTCTATCTGGCTTGGAGTGCATGCCTATCCCCCGAATAGGGTGTCAGCGTCCCCGATGTGTATGCAATCCTTGTCGTTGTGTCGCTATATGGCTGCATCGTCTTGCTATGCCGTTGACAGTTGGTTGACACATACAAAGCAGCTTTTATATATAGACAAGCAACGCGCAAACGACGCATGCAAGTGACAGACATGAAAACAAGTGCGACCAGCATGATGTCGGCAGACGACGGCGATTTCACCCTAATGGCCAACATGAGTAGCACCAACTTTTGATTGACCACCTATACCATTTCATATATATTTCTAGACATGCACTACAACGAAAAGTCTATGGAGTGGATCGGTAGCAGCTACAAAGAATTGATGGCGCTACCGGCGAGTGTCCGACAGAGCTTCGGTTTTGCTTTGTCGTTGGCACAGGTAGGCGATAAGCATGATGCAGCCAAAGTGCTCAAGGGCTTTGGGGGCGCGGGGGTGCTTGAAGTGGTGGAAGACGATGTTGGGGTCACTTACAGAGCCTTTTACACCGTCAAATATGCTGAGGCGGTGTTTGTTCTTCACTGCTTTCAGAAAAGAGTAAGCGGGGCATTGCTACGCCGAAGGAAGACATGGACATCATCCACGCAAGGCTGAAAATTGCCGAGACGTATGTAAAGGAGTTGCGAAAATGAAAAGTCAGCTTATTGACGGTGTGGAAGTACATCGTGGTTCAGCCAATGTTTTTGCTGACCTGGGTTTAGCGGATGCGGAAAAACTCAAGATCAAAACAGGCTTGGTGATGGAGATCAGGAAGGCCATGAAAAGCCGAGCATTGACTCAACAAGAAGCCGCTACAAGAATGGGCATCACTCAGCCTAAAGTCTCAGACATGATGCGCGGTGACTTCACCAACTTGTCTGAGCGAAAACTGATGGATTGCCTCACAAGGCTTGGCTATGACATCGAAATCAAGGTGCGCCCAGCCAAATCAAAAGTCGGCCATTTGATGCTTGCTGCCGCTTAATTCCACAGGCCCCAGACTGTCAAGACACAGATAATCAACAAAGGTTTTTCAGGGCGCGGAACCTGGCCTTTGGTCAGCGAGCAGACCCGCACGCGGCATGGAGCCCACCGCTCCCCTGCATTCTGGGGGATGAACCCCCTTACCCCTTCGGGGCTGCTTCGCAGTGCTACAGGGGCCCCGTGCGGATGGGCTTTAGGGTGTTTGACTGTCTAACTGTAGTGGTCAGAGAAGAATCGTCAAATCAGTAATGAAAATGCTTTGATCAAACGACAATGGCCTCAGACAACACAACATCACGAAACTTATCGGGCAGAGCGTTAGGGGTCAAAACATCGACCGAAACACCCAAGAGCTTTTCGAGCTCAAGTTTGATCCTGGCCACGTCCATAAGTGTCGTAGCTGACGTCGGATCAATCAAGATGTCCAAATCACTGCCTTCATGGTCATCACCGTGAAGTACAGAGCCGAAGACGCGAGGGTTAAGGGCACGATTACGCTCGACCACAAAACGAATTGCAGCTCGTTTTTTTTGCAAAGCAATGGACGGCTTCATGGATGTGATCCAACGTCAGAGAATTTCAGGTGACCGCTTATGGGGAATGGGATAGGTGACCATCTATGGGGAAAACGAGAGGAGGAAGAAAGATTCACGCTGGAATACCGTACTCGATTCGAGCAAGCGTATGCATCACAAGCTCGAAACCCCTATCTGTATGAATCAATGAAAGCGGTGTCACGCCCCCCAAGGATCTAACTTCCCGCTTGAACCAAGACGAAGCAGCGTCTTGATCTCCAAAGACCTCTTGCGCCCTGTGCAAGACCTTAGCAGATCGAAGCAAGATAGCCTCATCAACAGCCTCGTTTTGTGAACTGGTTGATAAAAGGTCAGAATTTTCAGATGGCATGCTAGGGTCTCGTCTGGGTCATCTGAGGGGTAACTATAGACTCGTCAATGGTAAAAAACCAGAATACACATGCAAAGTGACACATTAATCAATCCACTGAAGAAAAGAAACAAGATGTTGAAGCTCTGGAAAGTTTTTTGGAATGCGTGCAAAGAAACACCAAAAGGAATGTTCTTACCGTTCAGAGCGTTTTGGCAGACTGCCACTCAAAACCCTGTCCTGCAAGAAAGAAGACCGAGGAAAGATACTTAACGCTTGCGTGTGCCCCATAAATGGTCACCTTGTTGCCGCCGACCGAAAACTGGCATTCCCCCAAATCAGTAGACAAATGATGATGTCAAAACTGAAGAGGAGCCATGCAAATGCAACGCACGAAATACGCCGCCGAGTTCAAGTCCGAAGCGGTCAAGCAAGTTATCGATAAAGGGCACGCTGTCGTCGATGTGGCCAAACGGCTTGGAATTCCCGAAGGGGTTCTGTACAGCTGGGTCAACAAGTTCAAGAAGTCAGACGCACCTCAGTCAAGTGACCTCAAGGCCCTGCAAGCCGAGATGGTCAAGATCAAAGCTGAACTCAGGCGAACCACAGAGGAGCGCGACATCCTAAAAAAGGCCGCAGCGTACTTTGCCAAGCAGTCCGGGTGAAGTACGCGTTCATGCAGACCCACCATCGCCAGTTTCGTCTCACCAGCATGTGCCGCGTCCTGAAAGTGCACCGCAGCGGCTATTACGCCTGGCTGCGTGAGCCATTGTCAGCGCGGGCTAAAGCCAATGAAAAGCTGACCACGCAGATCCGCGAGTTTTATGAGCAAAGCATGGGCATCTATGGCAGCCCCCGCATTTTCTGTGACCTCAAGGAAGCGGGCGTGGCATGTAGCGAAAACCGTGTTGCACGGCTGATGCGTGCAGCGCAGATCAAGTCAGTGCGTGGCTGCAAGCGGCCCAGGTACAAGGTAGGCAAACCTGCCCAAGTGGCGCCAAACCAGCTGGAACGGCAATTCCAGCATGACGAGCCAGACCATGCGTGGGTCACGGACATCACTTACATCCGCACGCATGAGAGCTGGTTGTATTTGGCGGCTGTGCTGGACTTGCACTCGCGTGCAGTCGTTGGCTGGGGCATGGGATCGCGCATGCAAACGAGCTTGGTGCTGGACGCACTGACGATGGCGGTCTGGCGCAGAAAGCCAAAGGACTCGGTGATCATTCATTCGGATCAAGGCAGTCAATTTGGCAGTGACGAATTCAATCGTTGGTGCAAAGACAATCGATTGAGCCCCAGTATGAGCCGTAGGGGCAACTGTTGGGATAACGCGGTGGCCGAAACGTTCTTCAGCAGTTTGAAGAGTGAACAGATCAAGAAGCGGATTTACCAAACAAGGGCTGAAGCCAAGTCAGAGATCTTTGATTACATCGAGGGTTTCTACAATCGAGTTCGATGCCACAAGCATCTCGATCAGCTCAGCCCCCATGAGTTCGAGCGGCAGCGTCAAACTGCGCTATGAAAAGTGTCTACAGTTTTGGGGGAATGCCAAAGTAGCTTGAGGGAAATGACGAAGGCGAAGGATTTTTACAGACCCCATATAGTAAGTGGAAGAATAATCGTGCCGCACGTAGCCGCAAGCATATACGTGCCGATCCGGCACTGTTATGGTCCAAGTTACAACGTTCTGCAACGCCCTCAAAGCCGCCGTGATTGAAAGAAGTCTCTGCAGTGTTTTCAGCTGGTGAGATGTAATGTCAAAGTCAAATGCATGGCAAATTACTAGAACCAGACGACTGCATTTAGGGACAAGAAATAAAAAAGCGTTTCTCTTGACAAACTTTTTTCCCCGTCCAAACAGCACAGTTGAGCTTCAAGTATTGGGCTGCGTTTCTCTCATAAGGTCTGCCACCTCTGCCGTTTGTGGAATGCGGAAATAGCCCAGCACTGTGGAGACGCTTTGGTGCCCTGTCATTGCCATGGTTTGAGCGAGGGGAACGTTTTGCAGGCCTGCTTCTGTCACGAACCCTGAGCGCAGGGAGTGGGCGGCATAGTTGCCGTCAATCCCTGCCAACAAGCATCGCTTTTTAACGATATCTTTGACAGCGGCAGGGGAGAGCGCTTCACCAATGTGACCGCCTTTGCGCACTCTTCGGAAAATCGCGCCGCTCGTGATGTGACTGATGGCAAGCCAAGCCGAGAGAGCTTGCGCTGCGACCCCGAAAATGGGTTTGTGGTTTTCAGCGCGTTCAGCGCCGGCTTGGTTCGTTTTGGAGAACGCCAAGTTGTAGAGATAGGCATCGGGGCCGGTGCGTTTTAAAAACTGCAGGTCTGCGCTGGCCACCTCGGAGCGCCTGCGCCCGCCACTGGACCAGGCGAACAAAATCAGTGCTTTATCGCGGATGCCGATGACCGTGTCATCGCATGTTTGCAGGATCGCTTGAAGAGGCTCTTTGGTGAGAGCGTCTTTTTTGCGGGGGAGGGCGCCCCGTTTGGCGTAGACCTTGCGGGTGCGGGAGAGAAGCTCGCGCACTTTGGGGTCGTGGCAAGGGTTTTTGAACTCGCCAATTTGGTGGGCTTTGGACAGGACCGCAATTCTGTGAATCAGGGTGTTGTGTGCGAGTGCGCCGAGTTTGCCTTTGA
>CAIPGJ010000963.1 GCA_903864555.1 uncultured Pseudomonadota bacterium
GAAATTCTTCATGGGCGCCACCGGCATGCCGCTGGCCGAGCGCGAAGACCGCCTCGGATTTCGGCTGCGCGGCCTGTACGGTTCCTCGGAGGTACAGGCGCTGTATTCGCTGCAGGACGATGTCGGCGACCCGATGGCGCGCATCAGCGGTGGCGGCCAGCCGGTGTCGGCACAGTCGCGGGTGCGCGCGCGCAAGGCCGGCGCAGCGCCGGATGCCGGAGAGATACTGCCGCACGGCGAGTGGGGCGAACTGGAGTTCTCCGGTCCCGGTGTCATGACCGGTTACCTAAACGATACCGAGGCCACCGCGCGTGCCTTCACGCCCGATGGCTGGTTTCGGAGCGGGGACCTCGGCTACACCCTGGCCGACGGCAGCTTTCGCTTCGTCTCGCGCATGGGCGATGCCATCCGGCTGGGGGGCTTTCTGGTCGACCCGCATGAGATCGAGACCTTCATCGAGGAGTTTCGCGGCATCGAGACCTGCCAGGTGGTGGGCGTGGAGATCGAGGGGCGCACCCGCGCGGTGGCCTTCTACACCTGCATGCCGCCCGAGGAAGGCGCTGTCATCGAGGTGGCCGAGGCCGAACTGCGGCAGCACTGCCGGGAAGGCCTGGCGGCCTACAAGACGCCGCAGCACTTCGTGCAACTGGAGGAATTTCCCGTGGTGGTCAGCGCCAACAACACCAAGATCCGGCGCGCCGAGTTGCGCAACATGGCCGAACGCCTCCTCAAGGGCGGGGCTACGCCGGCCTGACGCTGCAGCCTGCGCGGAACCGTCCCCGATCTTGGGATCAGCGACTCAGGGTGCGTCGGCGACGATGTTGTTGTCCTTGACCAGCTTCATCCAGCGCTCGGTCTCGGTGGCGACAAGCTGGCGCAAGGGCGCCGGCCCGCTGCCCACCAGCACCCAGCCGTCGGCCTCCAGCGGCGCGATCACCTCCGGCGATTTGGCAGTCTTGATGAAGTTCTCGCTCAGGCTGTTGATCACGGCGGCCGGGGTGCCGGCCGGCCCGCCGATGCCCACCCAACTGGTGTAGTTGAACTGCGGCACGCCCTGTTCGGCAATGGTGGGCAGGTCGGGCCACACCTTGGGACGCGTGGTCATCGTGGTGCCGAGGGCGCGCACCTTGCCGGTCTTGGCCAGGCGGATGGCCGTGCCGATGCCGATGGCTGCGGCGTCCAGTCGCCCGCCCAGCAGGTCGGGCAGCAGCGGCCCCTCACCCTTGTAGGGCACATAGGTCACCTGGGTGCCGGTGAGCGTGTGCATCCACACGTTCATCAGGTGATTGATGCCCCCCTGGTTGGTGATGCCCACGTTGACCTTGCCGGGGTTGGCGCGGGCGCGGGCGATGAACTCCTGGAAGTTCTTGATGGGAAACGACGGGTTGGCAAGCAGGATCTGCGGCTTTTCGCTCATCAGCGAGATGGGCGAGAAGTCCTTGATCACGTCGAAGGGCAGGTTCTTGAACACCACCGGCAGTACCGTGAAGCTGCCGGCCATGACCAACAGCGTGTGGCCGTCCGGCGGCGCCTTGGCCACGTGGCCCGCGGCGATGGCACCGCCCGCGCCGACCTTGTAATCGAGCAGGAAGGTCTGCCCCATCAACTCGGTCATCTTCTTGGCATACAGCCGCGTCTCGACATCGGTGGGGCCGCCGGTGGCCACTCCCAGGACCATGGTGACCGGCCTGGAGGGGAAGGTCTGCGCCGTGGCTGCCGGGGCGGCAGCCAGCCACACGGGGGCCGTGCAGGACAGGAGCGTGCGAACGAAACTGTGGCGAACGAAACTGCGGCGGGTGAAAGGATGCATGTCTATCTCCTGGTTGTGCCGCCTCTTGGGGCGGTGGATGTGCTTGTCCGGGTTGAGCATTCTGCCCCAACGCATAAACAGATCGGGTGTAATTAAGTGACTGATTCAATGAATGAAAAGGTCTAAATTGCCGCCAGGCGGCCTTGCCAATGTGCTGCGCGGTGTTCAAGTTTGTCCGGCCTTGCGGCCTGTCTGGCACCGATTTCGGTTGTCTACGCAGTCATGCAGCTAATCCTGGTACCCGGTGGCTGGAGTCTGACCATTTTCTTACGCAAGAGATATCCCTTCAAGTGTGCGTAAGGTTTTTGGGTTCCGGGTCCTGCTCGAAACAGGCTGGCGCTGGATCGCCATCGGCCTGAATTTCCGTCGGGAAATCATGGGCCGGTGAGCTTCTCTCGAAGCCCATGGAATCGGTCTCGATGGCGCGCAGCAGGAGGGCCTGTCCCCCCGAAAGGGGGATTTTCGCCAAACACTGCGCGATTCCCCGCTTCCCGGCCCGGCGAGGCCCTCGCGCGAGGAGCAAAAGGCGTTGAAATTCCTATACAATCCCGCCCTTTGTCGCTTTTTGTCGCCTTTTTTGGCGCCTCCGGATTTGCGCGGACCAAATCGTTCCAGACATTCGCATCGTAGCCGCTTCGGCGGCCGGAGAGTCATCCTGTTGTTGCATCACGGGTCCGGGGTCCCGGTTCGAGCCCCGATGAGACCGGTGGCACGGGCTGCACGGGCGGCTATCGCAGTATCGTCAAGATCGTTCGACACAATTCGTTTGCATTCACTTTAGAGAAGGCATCACCATGGCAAGGCAGAAGCCGCTTCACCTGTATCGCAACATCGGGATCATTGCGCACATCGACGCCGGCAAGACCAC
>CAIPGJ010000964.1 GCA_903864555.1 uncultured Pseudomonadota bacterium
CCCCTTTGACAAGGGGGTAACCCCTACCGTCCCCGGAAATCGGAATCCTGTGAATACGCCTGATAACAATTTCAATGATTGAATAATATAGACCGTGTATCTCATCCAAAATTGATCACATCAATCAATCAGAACCACTGCCGCCCCACTACGACTGCCCCGGCACATACTCCTTGGGATAGCCTGTCTGCTCGCGCCGGTTGAGCCACCAGCCATATTGATCGGGCATCAGCTTGAAGGGGTCGACGCCCAGTTCCCTGGCAGCATGCGCCGGCCAGAACGGGTCCCACAGCATCTGCCGGCCGATGGCGACGAGGTCGGCCTGGCCGGCGGTGAGGATGTCTTCGGCCTGCTGCGCATACAGGATCAGGCCGACGGCCGCCGTGGCGATGTCCGCATCGCGGCGCACGCGTTCGGCATAGGGCACCTGGAACCCCAGCTTGAGCGAGCCGCGCGAGGCGGTGGGTGAGCGGATGGCGATACCGCTGGCGGAGCAGTCCATGACGTCCACGCCGTGCGCCTTCAGTTCGCGCGTGAGCACCACCGTGTCCTCCAATGTCCAGCCGCCTTCATCCACTGCCGACACGCGAAAGAACAGCGGCTTGTCATCGGGCCAGGCGGCGCGCACCGCTTCGGTGAGTTCGAGGGCGAAGCGCATGCGGTTGGCGAGGCTGCCGCCGTACTCGTCAGTGCGCTGGTTGGCCGCAGGGGAGAGGAACTGGTGCACCAGATAGCCATGCGCGCCGTGGATCTCCACGGTGTCAAAGCCCGCCGCCAGGGCGCGCCGTGTCGAGGCGGCAAAGGACTCGATCACGGTGTGGATGTCGGCCTTGGTCATCGGGCGCGGCGTGGGCCAGCCGGGCAGGAAGGGAATGGCGCTGGGGGCGATCATCTCCCAGTGGTCCTCGCCCTCGATGGGCACCGAGCGGTCCAGCGGTTCGTTGCCTTCCCACGGGCGTGCCGTGCCGGCCTTGCGTCCGGTGTGGTTGAGCTGCACCCCGGAGGCCGCGCCATGCTGGCGGAGGAATTGCGTGATGCGCTTGAGCGGCGCCACCTGCTCGTCATTCCACAGACCCATGTCGCCGATGGTGCCCAGGCCGCGCCGCTCCGGTTTGGTCGCCTCGACGAATACCAGGCCCGCACCGCCGGTGGCGAAGCGTGCGAAGTGGGCGAAATGCCAGTCGGTGATCACACCCTGCTTGGCGCAGTACTGCGCCATGGGCGAGACCATGATGCGGTTGCGCAGCGTGAGGCCGCGCAATTGCAGTGGCGTGAACAGTCGTGGCGTGATCTTGTCGTTCATGGAATGCTCGGCTTGCAGGGAAGGTGCGTGGCCGGGGATTGTATGCTGCGGCACCGTTGCGGCGCCGCAGCCTTGCAACGCGGTGGAATCAGAACAATCAGAACCCGCGCTGCTTGTTGATCTGTCCTTCCAGCGGCTTGCCCGAACGGTACAGCGCGACATTGCGGCAGAAGCGGTCGAGGTTGCGGCTGATGCGGAACTGGCTGGCACCGGCGGTGTGCGGGGTCATCAGCACATTGGGCGTGGTCCACAGCGGATGGTCCACGGGCAGCGGTTCCTCCGGGCCCACGTCTAGGCCTGCACCGGCGAGGTGGCCGCTGGTGATGGCAGCGATCAGCGCGTCGGCATCGAAGAGTTCGCCACGCGTCACGTTCACAAAGAGCGAGCCCTTCTTCATCTGGCTGAAGGTGCGCGCATTGAACAGGTGGTGGGTGTCCGGCGTCAGCGGCAGGCCGGAGGTCACCACGTCGGCGGCGCCCAGCAGTTCCGTCAGGCGCCCACTGCCCCAGACTTCCTTCACCTCGGGCGAGGGCGGCACCGGATCGCAGTCCACCGCGATCACGCGCATGCCGAAGGCGGCGGCGCGGCGTGCAATGTGGCGGCCGGTGCCGCCGAAGCCCACCACGCCCATGGTGCAGCCTTCCAGTTCGAATTCCTCGGCGCGGTAGGCCACACGGTGCTTCCACGAGTGGGGCGCATCCTGGATGGCGCGGCCGATGCGCCGTGTCAGCGCCAGCAGGAGGCCGAAGGTGTGGTCGGCCAGGTGCGATCCCACCAGCGCCTTGTCGCCGGAGAGCAGCACATCGCTTTTCACCATCTCCGGGAACAGGTAGGCATCCGCCCCGGAGGTGATGGCATGCACCCAGCGCAGTTTCTTCGCGCGCGCGAACATGGCCGGCGTGACCACGCCCAGGATCACCTCCACGTCTTCCACTTCATTCGCCGCTTCCTCCGCCGACTTGACCAGGGTGATCTTGTGGCCGGGGCCGGCCGCCTCGCGGATGCGCGCGAGCACGTCCTCTTCGACGCGGGGCATGGTGACGCCGGGGATGATGAGTATGTTCATGGGGGGTGTCCTGTTGGGTCTGATTGATCTGATGGTTCTGGTGTGTGTTGCAGCATCGAGCGGCAGAAGCGCCCCGCCTCAGTCCGCGGTGATGTTGTTGGCCTTGATCACGCGCGCGTACTTGTCCGAATCGCGGCGCATCAGCGCGGTGAAGGGCTCACTGCCCAGGCGCAGCGCCTCCATGCCTTCATTGGTGAGCTTCTCGCGAAAGTCTGCGGCCGCCTGCAGTTTGGCGATCTCGCCCGAGACACGCTCCAGCACCGGCCGCGGCAGTGCCGGCGGGGCGAGCACGCCATACCAGATGCGGATGTCGAAGTCGGCCAGGCCGCCTTCGGCAAAGGTGGGCACCTGCGGCAGGCTGGTCATGCGCTCGCCCGCGCCCACGGCGATGGCCTTGAGCCGTCCGCTTTTCACATGCGGGATGGTGGAGATTGGGATGGCGAAGTACAACTGCGTCTGCCCGCCCATGAGGCCGGCCATGGCCGGGCCGCCGCCCTTGTAGGGCACATGCTGCATGGACACACCCGCCACCATGTTGAAGAGGGCATTGGCCAGGTGCGCCGGGCTGCCGCCACCGGCCGACGAATAATTCAGTGCGCCCGGCTTCGAGCGGGCCAGCGCAATCAGCTCCTGCAGCGTGTTCGTGGGCACCGACGGATGCACCACCAGCAGGAAGTCGGTCACGCCGACAGAAGCCACCGGGGTGAAGTCCTTCACCGGGTCGTAGGGCGCCTTCAGCAACAGCGGCGTGATGATGTGCGTGGGCGTGATCACCATCAGCGTATAGCCGTCCGGCGTGGCCTTGGAGACGAGGTCGCCGCCGATGAAGCCATTGCCGCCGGGGCGGTTGTCCACCAGCACCTGCTGGCCGAAGCCCTCGGTGAGTCGCGCGGCGAGCAGGCGCGCCAGCACGTCGCTGCTGCCGCCCGGGGCGTTGGGGGTGACGACACGCACC
>CAIPGJ010000965.1 GCA_903864555.1 uncultured Pseudomonadota bacterium
CATGGCGCGGACCTCGGGCGGCACGTAGGCAAGCGTGCTGCCCTGAAAAGGATTCTTCAGGTTGCTGCCGGTGATTGCGCCCAGGTCGGCAGGCGACAGGTACTGCTTCCCGTCCGCGCCGTTCACAAACGCCGAGGCGGCCGCACCCGGCGTGGCCGCGCGCAGCAGGAAAGGACCGACCGATCCGGCAAGCGCGCCGTCAAATCCTGCGCCTATGCCGATATCCTCGGTGTCGGCGATACGCCCGCCCGCGGTACCCGCGACTGTCTTGGGCGCACGGCTGGGCGTGTAGAAGGTGTAGTTGCCGGTACAGGCCAGGTTGTCCACGCGGACGCGCCAGCGATTGAAGGAGATCTGCTGTCCGGCGGTGGGCGTGCCGCTGTTGAAAGTGGCCTCGACGCCGTTGTCGAAGACAAAGCGTCCGGCACCGGGTACGGGGAGCCTCGACTTCTTGTCCAGCCCGGCAGTGGGCACCGCCGAGTTCAGGCGGTAGTAGAAATGCTCGAGGCTGAAATTGTCGGGAAACACCTCCGGCAGCACGCTGAGGCCGGCCGGCGGCGTACCGGGAAGGATCGCGCACAGCCCGGCGTTGAGATCGGTCTGGGTCGTGGGCATGCAGAACTCCAGCGTCATTCCGCCGGCGTCCTGGTACCAGGCGGGAAACCCGTGGACTGCATCCACCGGCCCCACGCGCTGCAGCACCGCATGCGCGGAATGCGCAATCGCCATGACCGACACCGCTGCCGCAAGCGTCTTCAAAATGGGGGATTTCATCGCCTTGATCTCCGAAAATACGGGGCGCTACTGGATGCGCAGCCCTGTTCACACCCTCAATGGTAGGCAGGGACGCAGGGCAGGTATGCAGGCGTTGCGTGTGGCATTTGTAACCTTGCGTCACCCCTTTTTCACGACCCCGGAAAGCACAACGCCCCGGGGTCCGAAGACCGCGGGGCGTTGCGGGTACTGCGTACTACGTTACTGCATGATGCGTCTGCTTTGCATCGATCTCACGGATTACTGCACCGTGATCTGCGAGCAACCACCGAAGGCCGGCGAGTAGACCCAGATCGACAGCGGTTTGACTGCCAGCGGGATCGCACCGAAGTCGAAGCCACCGGCCCCCGTCACAGCCACGCTGCCCAGATTCAGCGCACCCGGTGTTGCGGTCGGGGCGTTGCAACCGGCCACTGCCGAGGTCGAGGAGAACAGTTGCAGCGTCTGGCGTTGGGCGATGTTCACCGTGCCGTTGACCGCAATCGTGCCCAGCGCCGGAGCCCGGCCAGCCCGCCACACAGCACGCGGGGAGATCACTTCCGCACCGATCGCGTTGACCGCGACCACGCCCTGGTCGGCAATCGCGCCGGTCCGGTCGTTGAAGGTGTAGTACATGTTCCAGGTACCCGCATACGGCGCCGTGAACACCAGCTTGCCGCCCTCGAACACTGCCGAACCCACTGCCTTGGCGCCAGTCACCGTGTCGAACGGATCACCGTTCGTAACGATGCGCAGGGTTGCCAGATCCACACCAGCCGGCGCAAAGTCATTGGCCAGTACATCGATGGTCAGCGGCTTGGTTGCCACGCCAGTGTTGGCCAGGTCGTCACGAGCATCGGGCAGACCGTTGAGCAGGCCGATGTTCACCGTCACCAGTTGACGCTGCGTGGTGCCCAGTACCGTGGCTGCCTGATACCAGAAGGTATCGGTGATGCCACCGCGGTTGGCGGGCGGGCTGTAGGTCACGATGCCGCCGTTGATCAGCAGACGTCCACCCTGCGCCGTGCAACTGGTCGAGACCACACCAGGGGTGCAGGCTGCCGTCGGGCTGGGAACGCCGCAGGTGCCACCAGTCGGGCCGGCGGTGCAGATCTGCAGGTTGGGCACTGCCGCCACGCCGACGTCGTTGGCCAGCACGTCAACAAAGGCAGGCACGTTCATCGGGATCGATGCCGTGTCGGCCTGGAAGGAGGCCGTTCCCGCTGCCGCACCCAGGTACATGGTCTGCGCCGAGTCAATGCCACCCGCGCTGGAACGCACCGTCACGAAAGCCGGCGGTACCTGCACGTTGGCAATGGTCACGGTACCGACCGCGAACTTAGAGGTCGAAGCCACCTTCAGCTTGTAGTCCTGGACGACGCCCAGTGCCGTGGTGGCAGGCAGGCCGTAGGCATCCAGCGTCAGGCAGGGCGTGGAGCAGCCCACCGTCGCCGTCTGTGTGGTCGGCGTAGGCGAGGACAGGAACGCGCCGGAATCGGCCGATACCGTCAGCACCTTGGTGGTGGCGTTGTAGTTGGCCGAGGTGATGCGCAGCTCATCGGTCAGCGGCACGTTCACCACTGTGGCGGGCACATCCGTCGTGGTGCGCACGCGGGCATGGGTGTAGGCCGGATTGGGCTGGCC
>CAIPGJ010000966.1 GCA_903864555.1 uncultured Pseudomonadota bacterium
AGCACCCTCGCGGGCAAACCTCCGCAGCCTGCGCAACGCAATCTTGACGTTGCGGATGCCCAATTCAATACGATCGTCGAGATTGCGATACTCCCGCTGATCCCAGACCTTCACCGCACTGCGATTGCGCGATTTCTTCTGCCCGATCCGGACGCCTTCCGGGTTGTAGCCATGCGCCCCAAATGGAGAGGTGCCGGCAGTTCCAATCCACTTGTTGCCGCCCTGATGCCGCTCTTTTTGCTCTTCCAGGCGCTGCTTGAGTGTTTCCATCAGCTTTTCCCAGCCGCCCATTGCTTCGATTGCCGCCTTCTCCTCGGGGGAAAGGTGCAGTTCAGCTTGCTTCAGCAGCCATTCAAGCGGCAGGTCCATCTGCACCCCCACCAGGGTCTCGATGCCGTGGAAAAAGGAGCCGAATGCCTTGTCGAACTTGTCGAAGTTGGCCTCGTCCTTGACCAGCGTCATCCTTGCCAAATAGTAGAAGTCCTCGATGGAAGGCGAAATTACATTTCGTTTCATGCCTTCCATCAGGGTGAGGTATTCCTTGATGGAAACCGGTATCTTGGCGTCCTTAAGCTTGAGGAAAAAACCTGCGAGCATGGCTGTTGATCGTTCTTTGGTTGGTGGTCGAAAGTTCTGGCCTAGTTTCGGCCCTGACGGGTCATGAACACCAGTTTCTCGAACAGGTGGACATCCTGCTCGTTCTTGAGCAGCGCGCCGTGCAGAGGCGGGATGATTTTCTTGTTGTCCTGGCTGCGCAGCGCGTCCGGCGGAATATCTTCAGCCAGAAGTAATTTCAGCCAGTCCAGCAATTCGGAGGTCGAGGGTTTCTTCTTCAGACCGGGTACTTCACGTACTTCGAAGAAGCTGCGCAGAGCTTCGCTCAGCAGCGCCTGTTTGATGCCTGGGAAATGGACGTCGACGATCTTTTCCATCGTTTCCTTGTCGGGGAAGCGGATGTAGTGGAAGAAGCAGCGACGCAGGAAGGCGTCCGGCAGTTCCTTTTCATTGTTTGACGTGATGAAAACGATGGGGCGATGCTTTGCGCGGACCAGTTCACGAGTCTCGTAGACGAAGAACTCCATGCGGTCGAGTTCGCGCAGCAGATCATTCGGAAACTCGATGTCGGCCTTGTCGACTTCGTCGATCAGGAGGACGACCGGCTTTTCGGCCGTGAACGCCTGCCAGAGCGTGCCCTTGACGATGTAATTGGCGATGTCCTTGACGCGCGGGTCCCCGAGTTGCGAGTCTCGCAGGCGTGACACGGCGTCGTATTCGTACAGACCCTGCTGGGCCTTGGTGGTGGACTTGACGTGCCACTCAAGCAGGGGCATGTCCAGGGCCTTCGCCACTTCCTCTGCCAGCTTGGTCTTGCCTGTGCCCGGTTCCCCCTTGACCAGTAGTGGGCGCTCGAGAGTGACTGCGGCATTGACCGCCAGCATGAGATCGTCGGTGGCGACGTAAGATGATGAGCCTTTGAAGCGCATGACTGAACTCTGCCTCGTTAGTGGGTAATCCGAGCATTATATGTCAGTGCTCCGCCACATTTATGCGTTTGGGTATCCGACCGCCCAAAGGAGCGGCTCCGGTTGCATCTGGACCCGCCAGCCCTCGGTCGCTTTGACCACCGCAGGGGCCATCGGATAGAATTGGTCGGCTTTTTTGCCCACTTCGCTTCGCGGACAAACAGGATTTCATAATGACAAGAACCTTGGGAATAGTTGGCACGTTGGTCATGGCGGCGACTTATGCCGCCGCGGTCCATGCCCAGACAGAAAAGGTGCCGGCCGGCAAGGTGAGTGTTTCAATGTGCATCGGCTGCCACGGGATCGAGCAGTACAGGACGGTATTCCCGGAGGTCTATCACGTTCCCAAGATTGCCGGGCAGTCCCAGCAGTACCTTGTGAAGGCTCTACAGGCCTACCGGGCCGGAGAAAGGCGCCATCCCTCGATGCTGGGCATAGCGAAGAGCCTGTCTGACCAGGACATGGCTGAACTTGCCGCGTACTACGCAGGGAGCGCCAAATGATCTTCCGTATCCTTACCGCCGTGGTACTGGCGTCAGCCGGCCTTGTGTCTACCCACGCCTTGGCACGAGGTGATGCAGCCGCCGGACAGGCCAAGGCAAAGCAGGTCTGTGCCGCATGCCACGGGGAAAATGGTGACAAGCCCTTGCAGCCTGATTACCCCATTCTTGCA
>CAIPGJ010000967.1 GCA_903864555.1 uncultured Pseudomonadota bacterium
CCTCCTCAGGAAAGCAAGGGACTGGATCTCGCCGGCACGATCTGCAAGCCGCGCACTGACGGGAACTTCCAGACAATGGTACAGGGAAAAAAAGGGGGGGGAGCAGATCAAGGTGTCGCGGCAAGCGAGGCTGTGCAATGAAAAAAGAACGGCAGCGCACAACACCGGGCCAGGATACCAAAGCACCCAATGAATATGATCATTTTTATATGATATTAGCCATCATCATTGGCTTTTAATGAATATTGTTATCAAAGAAAGTGGGCCTCCGCAGACCTGCGACCCGATGGTCATCTGTCGTTCCTGATTCACGCGGAGCTGGAGGCGGGCACCGGCAGGCAGCCATGGGCACCACCCCGGCCGCCTGCGGCTGCTCGCTTCAGCCGATGATTGCCATCACGGCACTTCGACCTCCAGCAGCGGCCCGTAATGCTGGCAGCCCAGGATGTCCCAGTCCCCGGGACTGCCGCTCGGCCGTTTGCGAAACAGCGTGAACTTGATGGCATTGGCAACATCGAATTCGACGAAGTCGGAGATGCGCTCGTCCGGCAGGTTGTAGAGCCTTGAGATGGCGGCCCTGGACAGCACACCACTCTTTCTCACGCGCTCGTAGACGGCCTTGTCGCTGAAGATGATGTCGAAGGTGATCTGGTTGACGCCCGCGTTCTTGCTACGGATGGTGTTGGCGAGTTCGCTCAGCTTGGTCATTTCAGACACCTCCTTCGGTCATGTGCACGGGGAAGAGCTCCATCGGGTCGTCGATGGACACGGTGTGGTTGATGTTCCACTCGTAGCCCGGGGATGACTTCATGGTCTTCTTGGTGGTGGCGGCCGATCCGGCCGAGCCCTTGGCGCCCGGGATGCGCACCAGGAAGAACAGGCGCGTGGCGTAGTCGGTGATCTTCTCTGCGAGCTCATCGTTCCTGGCCAGGCCTTCGACGACGATGCCCAGTTCATGCGGGTTGCCCTTCACCGGCTCGAGTTCCTTCAGCACGCCGTTGCGGCCGAACACGTGGTAGTAGAGCTCGTACTTCTCGTGCGAGAAACGCTTGGCCACGGCGTCGCGCGACCACTGGATGGCGGCATCCACGTTCTTCACGATATGCGGGTCGCGCAGGCCGACAAAGCCCATGAAGCGCTCGCCCAGCTTCTTGGCCCCCTCGATCTTCACCCGCAGTTCACGATCCGGCACCCATTGCGCGCCGGTGATACGGCAGGTGCGCTCGTCGAACTGCTCGTAACGGCATTCGCGCATGTCGAGCAGGCCGCCCAGGGTGCGCTCGTAGTACGGGTTCTCGCGCTCGTACATGGAATGCCCGGCCGCCGAAGCCACCGTGCAGCGCTGCTGTGGATGGTAAGGCGTGATCTTGATGTCGTCCTTCGTGATGGTGCCCACCACCGTCTCCTTGCCCATGAAGGGTTCGGCCACCAGCGAGGCGCACTCGATCATCTTGCCCATGTGGTAGGCCAGCGGTTCGGGAAAGCCGGCATGGATGCACGGGGCAGCAGTGAAGTTGATGTCGCCGCAGCGGCCCGCGATGATGACATCGGCACCCATGTCCAGCAGCTTGAGGAAGGGGTGGATGCCCGCCACCGCCACCACGCGCGTGGCCTTGTCGATTTCCTCCGCAGTCAGGTCAGGGAACCCGCCCAGCCCGGTGATGGCCTTGCCGGCGGCGATCTTCTGCTTGAGGAATTCCGGCTTCACCTCGGCGTAGAAGTAGCCGATCTTGAACCTGGGGATGTTGTGCTTCTTCGCGATGTCCTGGGTCATTTTCACGAACAGGTCCACCGCGGCATTGCTGCCGGTGTCCCCGGCCGAGCCGATGATCATGGGGATGCCGCGCTTGCGCGACTCGAGCAGGAACATCTCCATCTCTTCCTCGGCAAACATGCCGAGCTGAGTGTCCTCGCCGAGGTAGACCGGCCCGGGGTCGGAACTGCCGCCGTCGGCCACCAGGTAATCCGGATTGGTCGCCATGCCGGCGTAAAAGCTCTCCGGGGCCGAGGGCGCCGTGCCCAGGTGACCGGTGGAGATGAGTATGCGTAGGCTGTCTTTGCTCATGCTGTCCTCGGGTTATTGATGTTTTATGGCATGCGTTGCGTCGGAATCGCTCAGGTGGCACCAGCCACCGGCCCGCTGTTGCCACCGGATCGCATCAGGAGTTGCTCGATCACGATGCCGGCAAGGGCCAGCGCGGCGCCGCCCAGCGCCCACCATGGATCCGGGGCCAGCAGCAGCGCGCCGGCGCCGAAGAAGAGCAGGCGCAGCAGGCGGTTCAGATGGGAACGGAAAAAACCGAAAAAACCAGCGGCCAAGAAGATCGAGCCGGCGGTGCCCGCGATGGCGTAGCCGGCGACATCCAGCCAGGGCGCGCGCCCGAGCAGCGCGGGGTTGGTGACGAAGTAAAAGGGAATGATGAAGCCGACGATGCCCAGTTTCATGCCGACAATGGAGGTGCGCAGCCAGTTGCCACCGGAGATGTTGGCGGCCACCACACACGCGGTGCAGGTGGGTGGCGTCACTGAAGCCAGTGTCGCCCAGTACAGCAGGAACATGTGCACGCCCACCACATCCAGGCCCAGCTTGACCATGGCCGGGGCGATCAGCGCCGCCGACAGGATGTAGGTGGCCGTCACCGGCAACGGGGCGCCCAGCAGCAGCGGAATGATGGCCGCCACCAGCAGCGAGCCGATGAGGCTGGTGCCGCCCAGCTCCAGGATGAGCGTACTGATCTTGGGCGCCACACCGGTCAGTCCCAGCAGGCTGGAGAACATGCCCACGGCCACCAGGATGGGTGCGATCTGGGCCACCTGCTCGCCGCCGCTGGCCAGTGCCCTGAACAACTGACGCGCGCGCGCCTTCATGGCGGACATGTCCAGGTCGGACAGGATGTAGAAGCCGATCACCGCGATGCAGGCGTAGAAACCGGCGCTGGTGAGCGAATAGCCCCAGAACAGCAGCCCCAGCAGGATCACGATGGGCACGAACAGCGGCACGATCTTCGACCAGGTAAACACCTGGCGCCAGTGCGGAATCTCCGCCGGCGGGATGGTCTTCAGACCCAGGCGTGCGGCCTCGAAGTGCACGCCGGCGACGATGCCCGCATAGAAGAGCACGCAGGGAATGACGGCGTAACCCATGATGTAAAGATAGGGAATGCCCAGATTTTCGGCCATGATGAAGGCGGCAATGCCCATCACCGGCGGAGCAATCGCGCCGCCGGTCGAAGACATCGACTCCACGCCGCCGCAGAAATCCGGGTCATAGCCCAGGCGGCGCATCAGCGGGATGGTGTAGGCGCCGGTCACCGAGACATTGGCCACGGCGCTGCCGGAGATCATGCCGAACAGGCAGCTGGCGACAATGCACACCTTGGCCGGGCCGCCGGTGAAACGCCCGGCCAGAAACAGCGCGATGTCCATGAAGGTCTGCCCGCCCCCGGTGACATGCAGCAGCGCGCCGAACAGGATGAACATGGCGATGAAGGTGGCCGAGGTGCCGGTGAGCGAGCCGTAGATCGCCGAGGAGGAGTAATACATGTTCTCCAGCACCATGGTCAGCGGAAAGCCCGGATGCGTCCAGGTACCCGGCATGTAGGGGCCGACGAACACATAGGCAAAGATGAGGATCACGCAGATCGGGATGGCCCAGCCGGTGGCGCGTCGCGCGGCATCCAGGATGACCACGCTGAGCGCGCCGCCGAGGGCCAGGTGGTACCACTCGGCATCGCCTGGATAGGTGAGGATGTCCTCCCATTTGAAAAACACCAGCAGGTTGGCTACCACCACCACGGCAATCAGCACCCCGTCCACCACCGCCAGCGATACCCCGGCCGCCCCCTTCAGGCCGCGCACCATGGGTATGCCCAGCAGGATGAGGCTGACGGTGAGCATCACGTGCAGGGCCCGCAACTGCATCTCGAACAGTTCCCCATACATGGGAACGATGAACTGGAACACGGCCAGCACCAATCCCAGCCAGAAGATCAGTTGCTTTCTCACTCAGGAAGCCTGTTCAGGATTGCCGAAATTCGGGTCTGCGCGCGCAGGAGCCACCTACTTGCCCTTGTACTCGGGCGGCACCAGCCGTTGCGGCACGCTGATGCCGGCTTCCCGTGCGTACTGGATCACCCCCGCGTGGAAATGCATGCCCTGCACATTGGGCGTGGCAGCAAAGGCATCCTCGACCGGCTTGCTGCCGGCGGCGGCCGGAAACGCCCGCGTGATCTCGTCCCAGCCTTTGGTCACCGCCCTCATGATGCGATAGCCGGTCTCCTGGGTCATGCGCGAACTGCTCATCACCATCACCGCGGAGGTCATCTCCCAGGTGGCGCCCAGATCCGGCACTTCGCGGATGCCGGTGGTCTGCGCCAGCGTATTGAACGGGTCATCGGCGATCAGCCTGTCGGCATCGGCTTTGGAAAAGCCCACCACCGTCAGCGGTGTGCTGCGGTGCGCCTCCTGCATGCCGGTATCGAAGCGGTCAAAGGGACTGCCTTTGGCCATGCCGATGGCGCCGCCCTCGACCAGGCGCTTGAGCGAGTCATCCAGCGAGCCGGGCACCAGTTGCACCCCGGTCCCCAGCAGCTTGTTGGCATCGAGGATGCGGGTCATGTCGCGCGTGCCGGGCACGCCCGGGGAGATGCGCTTGCCCTTGAGGTCGGCCCAGCTGCGGAGCTTGTCCTTCTTCGCAGCATCAGCGCGCACGTAGATGCGGTTGACATTCATGTTGCGCATGAACATCAGGCGCACCGGCTCCCAGGCGCCCTCGCGCTTGAAGTTGTCGGTGCCGGTGCGCACTTCCTGCACCACGGCGGGACTGCCGCTGATGGACCAGTCGAGCACCCCCTGCTTCATCAGGCGCGCATGGTCGAAACCGCCGCCACCCTCCACCACCGTGACATTGATGCCCGGGTCGTGCTTGCGCACGGCATTGGCCAGCGACACCGAAAAGGCATACACCCCCGAGGACGATGCCACGCTGCCCAATGAGATGTTGATGGGCTTCGGGGCAGGCGCCTGGGCCTGCGCGCCCCCTGCGGCAGACAGCGACAACACCAGTGCGGCCAACAGCGACTTGCGTTTCATGGCGACCTCCCTCAGTCCTTGGAAAAATAGCCCTCGGCTTCCGCCAGGGCCTCGAAACGGTTCAATGCCCCCAGGGTGCGCTTCCTGTCGGCGAGGCTGAGCTGGTGCAGCAGCGCATTGATCAGGATCAGCGGCGCGCAGTGGAAACCGACGAAGGAAGCCGACTCCACCGGCGCATGCAGGTTGATATCGCCCTGCACCGGGGAGAACGGGCTGTCCGTGACGGCCAGCACCTTGACGCCCTTTTTTCGCAGGAATTCGCGCAGACGCAGCGTCTCGCGCAGGTAACGGGGAAAACTGAACAGCACCACGCAGGCGCGCCGGTCCAGCCCGTTCAACCTGTCGTAGGTTTCGGTGGTGACCGACAGCACGCGGGTGGCCGGCAGGCCGATCTTGGTGAGGCCGAACCACAGGTGGTGGGCCAACGAGGCCGTGCTGCGGCTGCCGATCGACACCACCTGGCTCGCTAAAGCAAGAGCCGCCACCGCCGCGCGGAATGCCTTGGGGTCATGCAATTCGGCGAGCTGGTTGATGTTCTCCAGCTCCTTGAGGATCACCGGTTCGATCGGCGAGGACTCTGCCGTGGTGCCGATGCTGCGCTTGCCCCCGGCCTTTGCCGCCACCGTGTCCGGCGGACCGGCCAGTTCGAAACGCTCGGTGCCCTTGAGGTCGGCCCGCACCAACCGACGCACCTCCTTCTGAAAGCTGGGGTAGCCGCTGAAACCCAGTGCCCGCGCGAAGCGGATGATGGTGGCCTCGCTCACCCCGGACAGCCGCGCCAGCTCCTTCACATTGGCGAAGGCCACGCCCTGGTAATTGGACAGCACGAACTTGGCCAGCACCCGCTGGTTGCGCGGCAGTTCGGGCAGGCGCTCCTGCAACTGAACGAACAGGGGGGCTTCCGGGTGCATGGTGAAACGACCGGCTCCAGATGAAGCAAAAGTTTCACCATGCTATCGAATGAAATTTTTTACGTCAAACGACAGGGCAGCGGCGGCTCCATGCGGTGCGGCCGGGCACCGGCGTTGCAGCCCACCGGCGCACCCTTAATCACA